>NZ_JAQFIT010000007.1:0-205640 GCF_029504805.1 Ereboglobus sp. PH5-5
AATTCCGGCGTGTAGGCTGGTTTTGTTTTTGGCATGTTTGTTTTTCTTTTGTGGTTATGTCTGCACCTCCTGTCCACAAATCAGGGGTAACCTCATTCCGCTTTGGATCAGCCCGTAGATGATCAGCGGAAAAATTCTCACGCGGCGCAGGAATAGCGAGAGCAGCGCCGCGGGGGTCACCACCGCCACCCACACAAGCGCGAGCACGCGCAAAAACCGCGCCTGTCGAAGCTCGTCGGGAAACGCGCTTGCGAGCACCAGCGCGCCAAACAGGCACAATCCGGCAAACGTGAATTGCGCCGCGCTCGACCAGCCCGGCAGGAATATCCTGGCGAGGAACCGGCGCACCACACCGCCCTTGCCGTAAAGTTGCCTCACCTGGACGGCCATCGGCAGCTCCATCGATGCCAGTTCCAGCACGCACACCAGCATGAACACAACCAGCGCCAGCACCGACTGCATCTCCATCGCGTCGCGCACGCCGCGGCTCGCATGGCGCATGAGCATGAGCAGCGGCAGCGGCAAAAGCGGCGCCAGCGAAATCAGGCGCGTGGCCATCGAGTGGTTTTCCGAGGGCGGCGCGATTCGACGCACCGCCTGCACGAGGCAAAACACGAGAAATATCGCCATGTCGAAAAGCAGGCACAACTGGATGGCAACGGGACCCGCGTGGAGCCCCGAAAACATACCCCTGCTGCCGCCAAAGCCGTAGCGCAACATTCCGAAAAACGACGATCCGAGCATGCCGTTGAAAATTATCAGCACGACCACGACCAACAGCACCCGAAGAAATCGATGCAGCCCCGACACCCACAGCAACAGCGCCGTCGCCATGCTGCTGAAGGCGAACAGCCACGCAAACGTGACCATGTCCTGGATCAAGTCCACGCTCCCGAAAAAGTAGCGAATCACGCCATAGGGCAGCAGCGTGACCAGCAGCAGCGCGGTCTGCGTGACAAGCGATGTCCATTTTCCGAACACGATGCGCCACGAGGTCAGCTGCGTGAGCATGAGCAGGTCGATGTTGCGCGCGTCGATTTCCGAGCGCAGTCCGCCAAGCGCGCGCAGCGGCATCACAAACACGAGTATCACAAACGTCAGCATCCAGAAAAAGTTGTTTGCCATGTTCAGCCCCGCGCTCCTGTCGAATATCTGCATGACAAGCGCCCATCCGAAGGCGAGCACCAGCGCCGTGTGCAGCCCGATCAGGCTGAGCACGAAGGCGCGCGTGCGCAGCCCCTGGCGAAGCTCCTTCACGAGCATCGGCGGCAGCCATGTCGGGAAGTCGAATTTCGGTTTTGTTTCAGCCGTCTGTCCGGCCTGGTTTGCGGTCCCGCTCATTGCGCATCACCTCCGTTTCCCGCAAAGGGCAGCGGCGGCGGGGCCCCGTTTCCGGCTCGCAACATTTCCACGAACGCCTCCTCGAGCCTGCGCTCCTGCCTCCTAAATTCCACGATCTGCAAATCCGCCGACATCCGGCGCAACTCCGCCGCGACGGCGCCGGGCTCGCCGCTTGCGAACTCGGCGCGCGCGCCGTCGCGCAATTGCTCGACCACGCGCCACCCCGGGCGCACCGCGAGCCAGTCTAGCAACGCCGCCGCCGGCCCGAGTGTTTCAATCTCAAACACAATGCCCGTGCGCGCGTCGCGCCGTTGCAGGCTGTCCGTGTCGCCGTGGTGCACGAGCCGCCCCGCGTCCATGAAGATGAGCGAGTCGCACATCTCGCCGAGCTCCGACAAAATGTGCGAGCTGATGAGCAACGTCTTGTCGCGCTCGCGCAGCACGCGCACGAGATTCTTGAACTCCAGGCGCGCCTTCGGGTCGAGTCCTGCGGCGGGTTCGTCGAGGATGAGAAACTCCGGGTTGTTGAGCAGCGTGCGCGCGAGACAAAGGCGCTGCGACTGCCCTTTTGAAAGCCCCGTCGTCGGCCTGTCGTTTAGCGAAACAAGGTCCGTGAAATCGCGCACCTCATCGACACGCCGCGCCAGCTCCGCGCCGGCAAAGCCGTGCGCGCGTCCGAAGAAATCGAGATAGTCGCCCACCGTCGTGTCCGAGTAGGGCGTGAAGTGGTCGGGCATCCAGCCGATGTGCCGGCGCACGCGCGTCGGATAATCAACGATGTCAACACCGCCGATCGTCACCGTCCCCGCATCCGGCATGTCGAGCGTGGCCATGATGCGCATTGCCGTTGTCTTGCCCGCGCCGTTCGCGCCGATCAGCCCCACGACCTGCCCGCGCGCCAGGTCGAACGAAATGCCGTCCACGGCGCGCACCCTGCCGAACGCCCGCTCAAGCCCGCGCACTTTCACAATCGGATCACTCATTGCGAGCCCCTCCTTCCACGAAACCAATCACGGTCGTCCGGTCGTCAGTCCACTTGATTGCGCCGAGTGAGGAAATCAATCCGAGCTCGCCGCCCGTCATCGTGGCATGAAAATAACCGTGCCCGTCCTTCTTCACGAACGAATGCAACACCTCGAACACGCTCGCGTTTTTATCGTGCGGCGAAAGCGCCACGCGCCGCCCCGGGGATACCTCGTCCGCCCTCCACATGCGTCCGAATTCATCCAGGTAAAGGAAGTCCCGCAACACGCCCGACATGCTCGATTGCACGATGGGCGCCACGCCCGGCTTGCCGCCGGCGACGAGCTCCACGCGCTCGCGCGTCGGCGTCACGCGCATCAACACATGGCTCTCCACCGCGCGGCTCGTGAACCAGTCTCCCGATGCGGCGCCATTGCCGCGCGCCGCGCTTTTCCCCGGAATGTCGCCGTCGGAATCAATCCCGACCTTTCCCATCACCGTGTCGTCCGCCAGCGAAAATTTCTTCCCGATCAACACGCCCGTGCGCGTCACCTGCTGTTGCGCGACCACGGCCTTGTTTTCACCGGGCATCAACACGACCAGTGAACGCCGCACGCCCTGCCCTCCGAAGCCGTCGCTAAACACAATCACCGCCATCAACAGCAGCGACGCGCCGATCGAAATCGCCGGCACCGTGAAAAACAAACGGTGCCGTTTTCCCTCGGGCGCCAGCAAAAACAAATTCACCGGGCCTATCGTCACGCCGAAAAGCAGCAAAAAGATCATTAACCACCACACGACCGAGGAAAACCGCATCAACTCAGCGTCCTCCAGATCAAGCAACTTTATGAGCGACTTCCACGGCTGCACGCGCTGCCCGCGCCAAAGGGGGCGCTGGCTGTCCTCCATAACATACATGCCCGCCGGCAACTCGGACATTGTGATGGCGCCCAGACCATGGCGGATTTTTTTCGCGGTCGAACTCCACCGCGCCGGCACGCTTCCCTGCGGTTTCAAAAACAAATGCCCGCCAAGCGAAACCCACTCGCGCAATGCCGCCTGCCTCGCCATGTCGAGCGCGGTGAACTCGTCCTCGGCCATCACCACGACCGTGAACGGCGACCACACGCGCCAGTCCGCCGGCCAGTCCGACGCGCGCATCGTGGTTGTGCAGGGCGCGCTCTTGTTGGTGTTTTTTATCTCGTCGTGCTTCACGCGATAATTGCGCTCCAGTTGCGGCGAGACCGCGAAACACACGCCCTTTCCGCGCCAGCCGCTCATGATCGACGAGTTCCAGCGAAGCCCCTGAACTCCCGCCCCCTGAACCGTGAGGGAAAGCGAAACGCAAACCTCGTCCGCCGCGGCGCGGCCTCCCGGCACCCAAAGCACCGTCGAGCGCGAGGTGTGCGCCGGTGCCGTCACAGTGAATTCCGACTGAAACGAAAGCGCGCGATCCCGCCCGCGCGATAGCCCATGGGTGAACCCAAACCGCCACGTGTAGTCCGAATCCGACTTGTTCTCGGCGTGCACCATGACCGGCAAAAAGCCAAAGCCGTCCCATTCATCGACCGGAAACAAAACGCTCAACGCCGCCTTCCGCGACGGGTCAAGCGGCACCTGCTCCGTGACGGAGTCGGCGCGCAAGGCCGCCGCAAACAGCGCAACGAGGAAAAGACAGGCGAGCGCGGCCTTTCCGAGGCGGAAACTGAAATTGCGTTCGGCCCTCATTTGATCTTTGCCGCGGCGAGTGAAGTGGGAAGCGGTTTTGCCTGCGCGGGTATTTCCGCGAGCAGTTTTTCGACCACGCCCGCCGGCGTCGCGCCGTCGAGCCGCGCCGAGTGCTCCAGCAGGACGCGGTGCGCGAGCACGGGGCGCGCCACCGCCTGCACGTCCTCGAAACTCGCATGCCCCCGCCCGTGCCGCAAACCGCGCGCCTTGGCCGCCGACGCCAGGGCGAGCGCCGCGCGCGGGCTCGCGCCATAGCGCACGCCCGCCGACGCCGCCGACTCGCCCGGATGCGTGGCCGTCACCATCCGCGCGATGTAATTCGCGACTGTATCCGGCATGTGGATACGCCGCGCCATGCCGAGCAGCGCGGTGAACTCCTCGCGCGCCAGCACCGGCTCCACGCGCGGCTCCACGCCGATCTCGCGATTGAGCACGATGCGCTGCAGCACCTCGGCGGAGTTGCGCCGCACCTCGATCTTGAAAAGGAAACGGTCGAGCTGCGCCTCCGGCAGCGGGTAGGTGCCCTCGAGTTCGATCGGGTTTTGCGTTGCCAGCACGAAAAACGGATCGGGCAGCGTGTGCGTTTCGCCGCCCGCGCTCACGCGCCGCTCCTGCATCGCCTCAAGGAGCGCCGACTGCGTTTTGGGTGACGCGCGGTTGATTTCGTCGGCGAGCAGGATGTTCGCAAAAATCGGGCCGCGCTGGAAAACAAACGCGCGCCTGCCGTCCACCTCCTGCAAAATGGGGTTTCCCGTGATGTCGCCCGGAAGCAAGTCGGGCGTGAATTGCACGCGGCGCGCGTCGAGGCCGAGCGTGCGCGCAAGCCCCTTGACGAGCTCCGTCTTGCCAAGGCCCGGCAGGCCCTCAAGCAGGATGTGCCCGCGCGCGAGCACGCCCGCGACAACGAGCTCGATCAGCTCGTGCTGGCCGTAAAGCACGCCGTCGAGCGCGGTGACCAGGCGGTTGATCGACGCCGAGGCCGAGGCGAGCTCGGCATCGTTTGGAAGTGTGGGTGTTGAGGGTGTCATTTGTAGAATTCCTTGAGCGCCTCGCGCTCCGCGGGCGTGAGCTTGTTGACCCAAACGGCCTCGCCGCCCCGCGCCGCGCCCGCCATCGCGCCCGCGCTGACGGGGCCTTGGGCCGCATTGGGATCGACGGTGTGCTCGCCGACTTGCACGCCGAGTTTGTCGCCAAGCGCCGCGCGCGAATAGTCGTCGTTGCGCACTGTTTGCAGATTGCCGCCGCCCGCGTCGCTTTCGCGCCGGTCAAACTCCAGCGGCGCGTCGCCGCGACCGCGTGAAACATCGCCGGTGCCGCGCATGCGCATCGGGGTGCCTCCGGCGCCGTCGAGCGCGGCGAGCAACACGGCCATGCTCTCCGAGTCCCCGTTGTTTTCGTTGCCCATGACGAGGCGGACGGCGCGCCCGGCCTCACCCAGTTGTTGCGCGAGCCTGGCGGCCTCCTCCGCGGTGAGTTCGCGCAATGCCGACGCGTCGAGTTTTTGCAGCGCCTCGCGCAATTCCTGGCTCGCGGTGAGATTGCCCTCGCTCAAACCGTGCAACGCTTTGTCGAGCTGCCCGGCGGCATGTTTCAGTTGTTCCCCGGAGAGCGACTCATTGGTTTCGGAAAGTGAATTCCGGGCGGATGCCAGCGATGAAAGTGTCGATTCCGCGGATTCGAATTCGCGCGAAAGCGATTGCATGGCCTGCGCCGCCTGCTCGCGCAGCGCGTCCGCCGCCTCAAGTGACGAGTGCGAATACTGCGTCTCCGCCGGTTTCGAGGCGAGTTCGCGCGCCCGTGACTCCAGGTTTTCAATCGATTGAGGATCGACGGCGTTGACCTGCGCGAGGTCCTTCAGCCATTCCTCGGTTTGCGCGAGCGCGGGCGGTTTTTCCACGGGAACCACGCGCATATTTTGAGCGGGCACCGGCAGCCAAAAACCCGCGGCGAACATCACCACCGCGGCGACGAGCCAGCCCAGGACAACCTGCGGCTTCCAGCGCAAAACCCGCGAGGAAAACACGGACGTCCGCGGCCACTTTGCCATTCCCGCCTCCGCCGCGCTGAGACCCGAGTTGATGCGCAACTGGTATTCCAGAAACGCGCGCGCGTCGTCACGGGAGAAAAAAGCTCCGCGCGCAATGCGCCACGCCATGACCGCGGCAATCGCAAACGCAAACGCCAGCGCAAGCCATATCCAGCCGGTCGCGTCCACTCGCACCCGGCGCATGGCGTAAAACAAAAGCCCCGCCAGTGTTCCGCATGCGAACACGCCCGGCGCAAACCATTCCATCCACGCAACGGCATTTACGCGGCGTCTCACTCCCGAGATCGCCCGCAGCCAGTAAGCCCGGGATGTTTGCGCATCAGTCATAAAATTGCAGTATTACGATACACTGGCTGTTTTCTAGAATACCCTGCAAGCCCGCCCTCGGAGAAAATGCAGATTATTTTCGATCCAGACGCGGCAATCGGCGGCATGGAGATCGCCGCTCCAATACGCGCGCTGCCGCCTCACTTCATTTTCACGGCTCGTCCTTCTCCTCGCTCCCGCTCGTGCCGTCGTTGATCGATGGCACAAGGGTGTGCGTGAAGGTTTGCAGGATTTCCAGTTTGCCGAGTTCGGCTACCGACGCGCGCGGGCCAAAGCGCGGGAACGCGCTGTTCGGGAGCAGTATCGGCGCGTCTTTGCGCAGCGGTAATATCTCCAGGGTGAGTTGCGCGCCGGTGTCGAGTTTTCCGGCGAGGCGCGCGAGCGGCAGGTCGAGCGGGTGGCCGTTGTAGAAATCGTCAAGGATTGGGTTTCCGTCAAGCAACACGCGGGCGACGTCGCCGGTGTAGTGAATGCGCAGGATTGGCTCGGTCGGATTGTTCCAGACTCCGGAGGGAAGTGTGATTTTCCATGCGGCCGCGGCGGCGAAATCCGCGGCGCCGGGCGCGGCGGGAACGGGTCGGGGCGATTTGCCGAGAGGGATTTCGCGCGGCGGGCCTGCGTCGCGCATTTTCTCGGCACGGGGCGCGGCGACTTTTGCGAGCGCGGGGTTTGCAGCGCCGGGCACGGTGATTTTTGCGAACACACCCTCGCCCGCCTGGATGCCGGTCAGGAATGCGAGCAGCCAGCGCGCAAACTTCGTTCCATTTTTCGCGCCGGGCGCGTTGGGGTCGGGGCGCGGATACACGAGCACGTCCACCGGATCGGGCGTGGGAGCATGCACGCGGAGCGTTTCGTCGGTGTCGATTGTGACGGGATGTTTCGAGAGAAATACGCGGTCCTCGTCGCCCCAGGTGAGTTTGTAGAGGTTGAGCGAATCGGCGTAAGAAAGAATCACGATGCTGATCGCCCTGCCGTCGTAGGAGCGCAGCGTGATCGCGGGCGAGTGGCCGCTTTTCGGACTGGTGATGCGCACGAGGCCGTCGCCTTTTCGCTGGCGCCCGGAGGCGTTGCTAACGTCGCGCACGGTGAGGTCGTTGAATGCAAGCTCGGGCGGAATGCCGGGGATTTCCGAGAAGAAATAGACGCGCTCTTTTTCGTCGGGTGTGTCGGCAAAGCAGAGTAGCTGCGCGGTCGCGTAAGCGAGGATGGCGCCGTTGCCGAGGTCGAAGTTGAAGGGCCAGAAAAACGAGATGTCCGCGGGAATGTCCACCGGCGCGACCGGCACCATGCGCTTGCTCACGGCTTGCGCGACGGCGGCGCGGCGCGCGGCGTCGGGCGTGGTGCCGGACAGTCCCGCGGCGCGCGTGGCGTCCGCGCTGCTCGGAAGCGGCGAGACGGATTCGAGCGGAGGCAGGTTGAGCGCGAATTGCACGCCGCGATGAATCGGCATGGATTGGTGGCGCTGGTAGTTGTTGACGAAAATAAAACCGGAGCGGCCGTTCGAGCGCATCGCCCAGCGAAGCGTGCGTTTGTCGTCCTTGCCGGAGGGGCGGTTCGCGGGCAGCACGGTGGGCATACCCGAAAGCAGATAGCCAAAATCGTGCATGAACAAATGCTGCCGGCGCAGCAGGTGGTAGTGCGGGCGCACCTGGCCGCCGAGCCCGAGGGGCGCTTGGAAATCGTAGTTTTTTTCGGGAAGGTCGTTCCAGTTTGTGAAGCGCGTGGATTGGTTTTCCTGAAGCGTGACGCCGGTCGCGCTCTCGGGATTCGCACCGCCATGATACATGTAGTAGCCGGGTTGCACGCTGCCGGAGCCGAGCTTGACGAGCGTGGTCGATTCGATGTCGCGCGGGTCAATGAGAAGGCGCCGATGATACGAGCTCATCATGCCGCCGCCTATCTCGCAAGTCATGTAGGGATACGACGCGACATCGGGGTCATCGGCGACGTTGTCGCGCCCGAGCGCCTCGTTCGCGATGTTGCTGTCAACGCGCAGCGTCGTGAAACGAAAACCAGTCCAGTAGTTGCCCGGCATCGGTGTGATTTCACGATCCCAAAATCCCTCCGCGTAAACACCGTAGAGCGGCACGATTTCGCCCTGCGGCATCGGGGTGGAAAGCGCGGGCCAGCCGGTGCGCGTGTAGAGCGGCACGACCATGCCCGCGTCGATTGCCATTTTTTTGAGCGCGAGCAGGTGCTCGGCGGGGCCGCGGTATTCGTTCTCAAGCTGCACGCCGATCACCGGTCCGCCGTCTTTCCAAAGCAGACCGTCGATTTGCGCGGCGATTTCGCTGTAGAGAATGCGGGCCTTGTCCATGTAGCGCGGGTCGTCGGAGCGCAGCCGGCAGCCGCTCGCCACGAGCCAGTCGGGCAGCCCGCCGTGACGCACCTCGCCGTGGCACCACGGGCCGAGCCGCACCATCACGCGCATGCCCAGCTCGCCGCATGTTTGCACGAAGCGCCGCAAGTCGCGATCGCCACTCCAATCGAAGCGCCCCTCTATTTCCTCGTGGTGTATCCAGAAAACATACGTCGCCACGATGTCGATGCCGCCCGATTTCATCTTGAGGATTTCGTCGCGCCATTCCGCCGCCGGATAACGCGAATAATGAAACTCGCCCATGACCGGCGTCCATGGATTGGCGTTCATGGTAAGGCTGGAGCGCGTGGCGGAAATGACCTCGCCGGCGGGATTGGTGTCCGCGCCCGGACTGGCAACAACGACGGCGGATTGTTGCGCAAGCTGCGTCATCGCCCCGGTGGTGAGCGGAATCGTAACCGCATACGCGCCGTCGCCCGCCGCGCCGCTGTTAGAAAGCGAGTCCCCATAGGCGAGATTCGAAAAATCGCGCGGCGCTCCCGACGAGGTTGTTGTCGAGGCCCTCGGCGGCGGGGACTTGTCGGACGAGCGAAATGTCTGCGCGGTGCCGGAAACGCACACGCCGCACAATAAAACCAGCGTTAAAAAAACACCTTCCGGAAAATTATAAAAAATGCGCGGTTTCATCATGGGCAGTAACAGTATGAAAACAAAAGCGACGGGATGTTGCAAATTATGCCGAATGATTCCAACGCAACGCCGCGGTGCATATTGCACAGGCCAATGACCTTCCGGGTCGCGCAAGCCAAGCTCGCCCGCCACGCCATGTTTCAAGTCCCGTCGGCCGCGCCGCTCAGGGCTCAAAAATCGTCCCGCGTTTGAACCGCCACCAGGCCACGCTCATCGCGGCGAGTGTGATGCCGCACAGCACGCCGACTGTCGGCGCTAGTCGCGCGAGCGAACCGCCCTCCCAGAATACTTGCATGAATCCCTCAATGACCCAGTAAGGAATCGTGAACACACTGATTTTTTGGACGACTTCCGGCATGAACGAAACCGGCACCCATGCGCCGCCGAGGCAGCTCATCAGCATCACCAAAAGTGTTGTCAGGAACCCCGCCGCGGCGGAGGTGCGGGCGATTGACGCAATCAACATTCCGAAGCCCGCGCATGCCCCCGCGGCAGCCGCGCTCACCAGCAGGAGCTGGCCAAAGTGCGAGACGATATCCAGCCCGTATAGCAAGCGGCCCGCGCAGAAAAGCGCCATCAATTGCACAAGTCCGAGAAGCACACCGAACAAAAATTTGCTCCACAACACATGCGAGGGCCGCACCGAGGAGGACATCAACCGTTGAAGCAAACCGGCGCGCTTCTCCTCAAAAAGCGTGATCGCCAGATGGGAGACCGAAAACAGGAGAAACATGACCGCCCACGCGCCCACATTGCGCGCCGCCGCGGGACTTTTCACATCCTTGCCCACCACCTGCTCGTTTTCGATTTTTATTAGTTCGCCGAGCGGATTGCCTTTCTTTGTTTTTCCGTCATCGGCGGCGCCCTCAGCGCGAGAGGTCATCCGGTCGAATCCAAAATTGCCCGCCTCGAGCTCCCTGAGCACCTCGGTTTCATTGACGTCAAACGATTCTGAAATGGCGCCCGCGATGTTGCGGTTGAGCTTGTCCTTCCCCGCGCCGCCGAGCATCGATTTCATGCTGGCTTGCATTGACTGGCCGAGCAGTTGGGGAACGTTCGAAAAAATACATTTTTGCAGCAGGCCGTTGACTGTTTGCGTTTCGATCTCGTTGCGCGGGTTGGAAAGCAGTTTCAGGTTCACGCCGACCGTGCTGGTTTCAATCAGGTTTGAGGGAATCACGATTGCAAAACGAAACACATTGTCGCGCATGAGCGGTTTCAAGTCGCCTGCCTCGAGGTCGCGCGCCGCGCCGCCGTCCGGCGTTGTTGTGGTGATTATCCTAAAACCCTTTTCAGCGCGCAGCACATCGATCAGGCGCAACGCGGCCGGATTGTCGCACTCGTTGACGACGGCCAGGGGAATTCCCCTCGGGCCGGTGTCGGCGCGATTGATGCCGAAGACCATGCCGAATATATAGATCATCAGCGCCGGCACGAGAAAAGTAAGCGCGAACGCGGCGCGGTCGCACTTGAAAATCAGATATTCCTTGCGGAGCAAAGTGAGGATGATGGACATGCTTCAAAAAATCAGGGGTGAATGGCTCTCGCCGGTTTATTTCGTGTCGCGCAAGGTGCGCCCGGTCAGGTGCAAAAACACCGCCTCGAGCGTGGGACGTTGCTGCGCGAAAAGGCGCGCGGGCAGGTTGAGTTCCTCCGCGCGCCGGTAAAACTCCGAGAGTTTAAGCTGCGGAAAGAATCGATATTGCGCGCCGTTTTCCGAAACAAGTTTTCCATGCGGCGCCATGCGCTCTGCGAAAAGTTTCGTTTCGGATGTGTTTGGAAAAATGATCTCGTCCTCGAACGGCAGCAGCGCAAGCAGCTCGTCGAGCGTGCCGAGCGCGAGGATTTTTCCGTGGTCAATGATGCCGATGCGCGAGCAGAGGCGCGCCGCCTCCTCCATGTAATGCGTGGAATAAACGATCGTGAGCCCGTCGCGATTGAGTTGCCCGAGGTAGTCGAAGATGGCGTTGCGCGACTGGGGATCGACGCCGACGGTCGGCTCGTCGCAAAGCAGCAGCCCCGGACGGTGCAGGAGCGCCGCGGCAAGATTAAGGCGTCGCTGCATGCCTCCCGAAAATGTTTTCACGACATCCTTGCGGCGCTCCGAAAGCTGCACTGCCTCAAGCGCCTCCCCCACCCGCTCGCGCAATGTCGCGCCGCGCAATCCCTGCAGCTTGCCAAAGATTTCCAAGTTCTGCCCGGCGGTCAGGTCGGTGTAGAGCGCGATGTTTTGCGGCACCAAGCCGAGCGAGGCGCGCGCGCCTGATTTGCCGGGTGAAATCGTGCCGCCGTCCGGTTTGCGAAGCCCGGCGATGAGCGACATGAGCGTCGTCTTGCCGGCGCCGTTTGGCCCGAGCAGGCCGAAACATTCGCCCGGAAATATTTCGAGGGAAACCTCGTCCAGCGCGGTGAACCCGCCGAAGCGTTTGGTGATGGATCGTATGGAAAGCATTAATGCGGGACTATTTGTTGTCCCCTATAAACCGCGTCCGCCGCACAAGGTAACAGCTTTTTTTTATTTTTTTCGCGCTTCGCGCGTTTGGCATCCACGCGAATCACTCGTGAAAAACTGCGCGGCTGTTGGCAGCGATCACGCTTTCAAGCGCACTGCCAGAGTTTTGGCAAAATACGTCAGGATCATGTCCGCGCCGGCGCGCTTGATTGCGAGCACCGACTCCATGCTCGTGCGCTCAAGATCGAGCCAGCCGAGTTTCGCGGCGGCATGCAGCTGAGCGTATTCACCCGAAACCTGATACGCGGCGAGCGGCTTGCGCGTGACCTCGCGCACGTCGCGGATGATGTCCAGATAAGGGCCGGCGGGTTTCACCATCAGGATGTCCGCGCCCTCGCCCTCGTCGATGATCGCCTCGGCAATCGCCTCGCGGCGGTTGGCGGGATTGAGCTGATAGGTGCGCTTGTCGAGCAAGCTCGTGCCCGCGGCCTTGGCGCTGCCGACCGCGTCGCGAAACGGTCCGTAATATGCCGACGCGAATTTCGACGAATACGCCATAATCGCGGTCTGATCAAATCCCTCCGCGTCGAGCGCCTTGCGAATCGCCGCGATGCGCCCGTCCATCATGTCGGACGGCGCGACAAAATCCACGCCCGCGCGCGCATGCAGCACGGCCATTTTTGCGAGCACCTCCACGGTGGCGTCGTTCAACACCTCGCGACCATCGTCAGAAAGCAAACCGTCGTGACCGTGGCTCGTGTATGGATCGAGCGCGATGTCCGTCATCACGACCAGCCCGGGCAGCGCCTTTTTCACGGCGCGCACGGCGCGCAAAACCAAGGCGTCCTCATCAAGCGCAATCGAGCCCGAGGGATCCTTGAGCCTGGCGTCGATTTTGGGAAACAACGCCACCGCCGGCACGCCGAGTTTCCAAAGCGCGCGGCACTCCCGCACCAAATCCGCGACATTAAAACGCGCCACGCCCGGCATCGAGGCGATTGGCTCCGGCGCGCCCTTCCCGTCGATCACAAACAGCGGCGCGATAAAATCCGCCGGCCGCAGCACGGTCTCCTCCACAAGCGCGCGCGCACTCGCGTTGCGGCGCAGCCGGCGCGGACGCGCGGGCAAATCAAGTTTGAAACCGGAGGAAGGCATTGATGGCATGTTTTGCATAAAACCGACGGAGCGGGGTTTCGCCAATTCGATTTTTCATGAGCAAACACAAACGCGCGCACCGGATAAAAATCCCTCGCCCCGCGCCAAAAAGCACTCAATCTGACAACTCGAAATGAGCTTCGAAAAACTCAGCCTCGTCTATTTCAGTCCCACCGGCACCACGCGGCGCACAGTTCAAAACATCGCGGCGGGCATCGCCCTGCCCCTTCAGGAAATCGACCGCACCGCGGTTTCCAGCCGCAAGCAGCCGCACCACTTCTCCAGCAAAGACCTCGTTGTCATCGCGCTTCCGGTCTACGGCGGACGGCTGCCCGGCATCTCAAATGAGTTTTTCGCCGGCATCACCGCGGACAAAACCCCCGCGGCCATCGTGGCCGTGTATGGCAACCGCCACTACGACGACGCGCTCATCGAATTGAAAAACTGTGCGATCGCCGCCGGCTTCATGCCCATCGCCGCGGGCGCGTTTCTCGGCGAGCATTCCTACACAGGCAAGGTCGCCGCCAACCGTCCCGACGCTGACGATGCCACCGCCGGAAACAGCTTCGGCGCCCGCTTCCTGCAAAAGGCGCAAGCCCACGCATCCGCAACGATGGACGCGAGCGGCCTGGTCGACGTGCCCGGACATTTTCCCTACGAAAAGCCCGTTGTGAACTCCCGGATCACCCCTGTCGCAAACGACAACTGCATTGATTGCCACACGTGCGTCGAAGGGTGCCCGACGGAGGCGATTGACCGCCAGAATCCGCGCCTGACCGACAAGGATAAATGCATCAGTTGCTGCTACTGCGTAAAAGTCTGCCCCAACGACGCGCGCCACATGGAAGACCCGCGAATTCTTGCAACGGTCAACCGGCTCGAAACACTTTTTATGACTCGTCGCGAACCCGAAATTTTTATCTAAAAAAACCAATGGACAAAAACATTCTCCGACAGGCTCTCCTCGAAAAACTGCAAGCCGACCTCGACATGCTTTCACGCGCCGCCCTCATGGCGCGCGAAGAAGCCACCCACGAGGAAAGCAAGGCCACCACAAAATACGAAACACACGGCCAGGAAGCCGCCTATCTCGCCGAAAGCCAGGCCAACCTCGCCGGCGAAATACGCGACAACATCGAGTTCTACAAAACCCTGGACCTCCCCGCATTTGAAATTGGCCAGCCCGTGGCCGTCGGCGCGGTGATCACGCTCGAGCTTCGCGGCAAGCCCTCGAAATATTTTCTCGGCCCCCGCAACGGCGGCGTGGAGTTCGCCTTCCAGGGTGAAACGATCATGATCGTCACCCCCCAGTCCCCGCTCGGCAGCGAACTGCTCGGCAAATATATCGACGACGTCATCCATCTCCCCGGCCGCTCGTTCCGCGTCGCCGCCATAGAGTAAAGGATCCGCCCCGCCGGGCTCGCCATCAACACGTTTCATCGCCACGGGTCGGTCGATTTCAAACCGCGCCAGGACCCGAGAATTTTTCCATGCCCCTCCCACATCCCCGAACACTCGCGCTCGCCCTCGCGCTCCTCGCCATCGCATTGCCCGGTAGCCGCGCGGCGGAATCAACCTCGCCCAAAACCGCCAATGCCATTGCGGCACCCGGGGCATCTCCCGTCGCGGAGCGGGTAACATTCACGCACAGTTTCAAAAAAAACGCTCCGACCGCGTTTCCCGAGGGTGACATCCGCAAATCCGTCCGCGCCGACGGTTATCGCGGCATCTGGTTCACGCTCGGGTTCAAGTTTGAATACGGCGACAAGTATTCGGGCGGCCTCGGCACCTACACCGCCAACCACCAGCCGCTCGCCGTTTATGCGCCGGCGGTGAAAAAAACATTTTTCACCTGGGGCGGCACACCCGCGGGCGACCAGCGCCTCCTCGTCATCATGGTCTCGTATTACGACCACGAAAAGGGAACCGTCCCCCGCCCCGTCGCGCTCTACGCCGATCCCTCCGTCAAAGATCCTCATGACAACGCATCCATCCAGATTGACGCCGACGGACATATCTGGGTGCTCAAAAGCGGACGCGGCAGACGACGCCCCGGTATTATTTTCCGAAGCACGCGCCCCTATGACATCGGTGAATTCGAATGCGTCGCGCGGCAGGAATTCACCTATCCCGAAATCTGGCACGGCCCGGATGACAGCGGAGGGTTCTTTCTCCTGTTCACAAAATATTTCAAGGGCACCAAAAACGGCCCCGCCCGAAACCTCTTCTGGAAAACAAGCGCCGACGGGCGCGCGTGGAGCGAGGATCATGCGCTCGCCGCCTTTGGCGGGCACTACCAAACCAGCGGCCGCTGGACGGGCGCCGGAGCCGACGGAAAACGCGTCACAAAATACGCGACATTTTTCAACTACCACCCTGAGAGCCATGTGGACCGCCGCACCAACATCTACTACGCGCAGACCACCGACGCCGGAAAAACATGGACCACCGCGGCCGGCGCCCCCCTCGCGCTCCCGCTCACCTCACCCGACAATCCCGCCCTGCTCGTTGACCTGAAATCGCAGGGGAAATTCATGTATACCTGCGACCTCAATTTCGACGCGTCGGGCAACCCAATCCTGCTCTGCATCGTGAGCCGCGCCGGCGAGCCCGGCCCCAAGGGTGATCCGCGCGAGTGGTTCCTAATGCACTGGAAAAACGGAAAATGGGAAACCCGCACCATCACCACCTCCGACCACAACTACGACATGGGCAGCATCTACGTGAACGGCAACAACTGGAAAATTATCGCCCCCACGGAAACCGGCCCGCAGCGTTACGGCACCGGCGGCGAGGTCGCCGTGTGGACAAGCAATGACAACGGAGTCTCATGGAAACGCGAGCGCCGGGTCACCAACTCCAGCGAGCTTAACCACGGCTATGTCCGCCGTCCCGAGCCTGCCGCCGATCCATTTTATGCGTTCTGGGCCGACGGGAATCCCTCGCACCTCAGCGAATCCCGCCTGTATTTCACCAATTCCGACGGCACAAAAACCTGGCGACTCCCCTACAAAATGTCCGGCGACGAGGCGCGTCCCGAATTATTGCCCGCCGCCTCTCAAGCCCCCCGGTAAGTTTTCAGCCCGGATTCCGGCAAGGCCGCCTGGTATTCAAAAACCAAATACGCAAGAGGCGCGGGCATCATTGCGACACCCGCGCCTTTGTTCCGTCCCCTTTGTCTCACTCCATCACGGAACCAAAACCGTGCTTGCTCAAACGTCGTTAAGGTTGAATGCGATCGGCACGCTCATGCGGAACTTGACGCGCTTGCCATTTTTGCGGCCCGGCTCGAAACGCCACTTGCTGACCGCGCGCACCGTCGGCGCGTCAAAGTCCGGATGCGAGGATTTCACAACCAGCACATCCTGCACATGACCGCGCTCATCTACGGTGAAGTTCACGATCACCTCGCCCGGATTGCCCGTGTTCTTTTGCGTGTAGGGATACTCCGGCGAGGCTTGGAATAGTGTCTGCGGCCTGTTGTCGAGATCCACCAGCCGGAATGTGTCGGCCAGTTTCTGTCCGGCATTTGCGGCATCTTCGTAATTGCCAGTCGGCAGCGTCATGGTGGCGCCGTCATTGAGGTTCGGCGCGGGAATGGTCGGATTGAACGGCGTGACAAACGCGCGATCGATATCCGTGGAAATCGTGTCCGACAGCATCGGCGGCGGCTTGAGATCCCTGACGTCGATTGTTGGTTTTGCATTGTCCTCCTGGGTCTTGGGGGGAGGCACTGGCGGCAGCGGGGGAAAGGTGATGACAATGGGTTCGGCTTTCTTCTTGGGCGGCGGCGGCTGCTCGGCGGGATTTATGAAGAACAAGGCCGCGCATGCGGTTCCGGTGATTGTGGCCGGTATGATGAATCGGGTGATCATGATGTTATGCCTTTCGTTCCTGGAGTGGTTGTTGGTTGGTCTCTGCGTTCACCATGACAACGCGCCAGCCGGCGTTTTATTAAAATTTTATTTCATTTTTTGTTTCGCCCCGGACGAGGCCCCGCACCCATCCATGCGCGCGGCAAATCACTGGCATTAAACAAATGATTGACTGATTTAAACAATCGTTTAAATCCATTCGGCCATGACCCGGACATCCTCCGCAAAACCAGCCCCGTCCGCCGCCCCCGAAACCGCGCGCGAAAAACTTCTCGCCTCGGCGCTCCGCGTGTTTGGCGAATGCGGCTACGACGGCGCCTCCATCCGCGACATCGCCCGCGACGCAAACACCAACGTCGCGCTTGTCTCCTATCATTTCGGGGGCAAGGAGCAGCTCTACAAGGAGCTCCTTCGCTCCATCGTGGTGAACCGCGTGCAGGCCGCCCTGGACAGGTTCACCGCCGCATACGGGGACGAGCGCATCCAGAATCCGTCGCGCGCGGACGCCCGCGACATGCTCAAGACGCTGCTGGGCGGCTTTGCAAACAACGCATTGAGTTCGGGTGAAATACTGCTGGCCGCCAGGTTGATTGTCCGGGAGCAAACGCAACCCACCGCCGGTTTCGACATCGTGTTTGGCAGCGGCATGGAGACATTGCACAAAACGGTCACCCGGCTTTTTGGCATCGCAACGGGACGAAACCCCGAAACGCAGGAGTGCATTATCCGCGCGCACATGCTTTTCGGGCAAATCCTCTCATTCGTGTTCGCCAACGCCGCGATCTGCCGCCGGCTCGGAAAGAACACGCTGGACCGACAAACCCGCGCTACGATCTCCGCCATTTTAAGCGAAAACATCGACAAACTCGCCAAACCCGCACGCACATGAAACGCAAAATCCCCCTCATTCTTTTTCTCGCCGCCGCCGCCGGCTTGGGCGCGTGGTTCTGGCACTCGTCCCTCGAAAAACAGGACGCCACGCACCTCACGCTCCACGGCAATGTCGATATCCGCGAAGTGAATCTCGGCTTTCGCGTTTCCGGCCGCGTCACCGAAATCCTCAAGGACGAGGGCGACCCCGTCGCGCCCGGCGAGACAATTGCCCGCATTGACGCCGCGCCCTACGAGCAGGAAGTCGCGCAAGCCGGTGCCGCGCTCGCCGCCGCCGAGGCCGAGCTCGCGCGCCTCACCGCGGGCTACCGCGTCGAGGAAATCGCGCAGGCCCGGGCCACCGTCAACGAACTCGAAGCCACGCTCGCAAACAATCAGGTCAACGCAAAGCGCATCGCCGAGCTTCTCAGGCAAAACGCCTCCACCCAGCAAGACCACGACAATGCGGCCACCGCCGTCCTCACCGCCGAAAAGCGACTCCAGTCCGCCAGGGCCGCCCTCGACCTGATGCTCGCCGGGTATCGCGCCGAGGACATCGAAAAAGCCCGCGCCCAAGTCGCGCAAAACCGCGCCGCGCTCGAAACCGCGCGTATCCGATTGTCGGATACAACACTCGCCGCCCCCTCCGCCGGCACCGTTTCCACGCGCGCGCTCGAACCCGGCGCCATCGCGCAGGCGGGGGCAACCGTCTTCACGCTTTCGCTCGACAACCCCGTCTGGCTGCGCGCCTACATCAACGAACCCGACCTCGGCAAAATCGCGCCCGGCATGACCGTGGATGTTTTCACCGACTCGCGTCCCGGAAAACCCTATCAGGGCAAAATCGGCCACATCTCCCCGCGCGCCGAGTTCACACCCAAAACCGTCCAGACCGAAAGCCTGCGCACCACGCTCGTCTATCGCCTTCGCATCACCGTCACAAACCCCGACAACATGCTCCGGCAGGGTATGCCGGTCAGCGTGCGCGTTGCGCCCGCTGAAAATGAGAAATTAGAAAGGTGAAAGGTGAAAAAACACACAGGCAATTCAGCCCGCCGGCTTTCACCTTTCACCTTTCACACTTCACCTTTCCCCATGTCCCCCGCCGTCCACATCACCGATCTCACGCGCCGCTTCGCCGGCATGTCCGCGCCCGCGCTTGATCGCGTCAATGCGGCCATCCACACGGGCCGCATCACCGGACTTGTCGGTCCCGACGGCGCGGGCAAAACCACGCTCATGCGCATCATCGCCGGACTCCTCGAGCCCGACTCCGGCGCGATTCGCGTGTTCGACCGGGACCCGATTCGCGATGCCGCCGGGCTTCGCGGCATTATCGGTTACATGCCGCAAAAGTTCGGCCTCTACGAAGACCTCAGCGTTATCGAAAACCTCACCTTTCACGCCGACCTGCGAAATGTCGTCGGTGTCGAACGCGACGAAACCTTTGCGCGTCTCCTCAAGTTCACCGACCTCGCGCGCTTCACCGACCGCCTCGCCGGAAAACTTTCCGGAGGCATGAAACAAAAGCTCGGCCTCGCCTGCGCGCTCCTCGGCACGCCGCGCCTGCTCCTCCTCGACGAGCCCGGCGTCGGCGTCGATCCCATCTCGCGCCGCGAACTCTGGCGCATGGTCGGCGAACTCGCCACCGACGGCATCGCGATCATTTGGAGCACCGCCTATCTCGACGAAGCCGAACGCTGCGACGACGTCCTCCTGCTCAACGAAGGCAAACCGCTCTACGCCGGCCCGCCCCGCGACCTCACCCGCCGCATGGAGGGCCGCTGTTTCACAATCGCCGCCCCCGCCGAAACCCGCCGCGAAAAACTCGCCGAACTCGCCGCGAACCCGCAAATCCTCGACGCCACCATCCAGGCGCAAAACATCAGAATCGTTACGCGCGGTGATGCCGCGCTAATGAAGAATGAAAAATGTGGAATGGAAAATGCCCAAGCCAACAGCCCGCAAGACTCCACCACCGGCGCGGAGGCGCCCCATTTTTCATTATCCATTATTCATTCTTCATTAGGCGGTGAAACCGCCGCCACTGCCGCCGCCCCGCGTTTTGAGGACGCGTTCATGGACATTCTCGGAGGCGCGCAATCCGGCAATTCATCGCTCACGCGCATCCTTCGCGACATTCCCCGTGACGGAAAAACCGTGATCGAAACCCGCGACCTCACGCGCAAGTTCGGCAGCTTCACCGCCGCCGACCACATCAACCTCAACATCAAGCGCGGCGAAATCTACGGACTCCTCGGCCCCAACGGCGCGGGCAAATCCACGACATTCCGAATGCTCTGCGGACTCCTCAAGCCGACTGGCGGGGAAGCCAGCGCCGCGGGCATCGACCTTGCGCACAGTCCCGCGCGCGCCCGCCAGCGCATCGGTTACATGGCGCAAAAATTCTCGCTCTACGGAAACCTCACCGTCGCGCAAAACCTCTCGTTTTTCTCCGGTGCCTACGGACTCCACGGCACCGCGCAACGCGACGCCATCGCCGCCGTCACGGACTGCTTTCACCTCGCGCCCCATCACAACACAAAAGCCGACATCCTTTCGCTCGGTTACAAGCAACGCCTCGCGCTTGCCTGCGCGGTGATGCACGGCCCCGACATACTTTTCCTCGACGAGCCCACCTCCGGCGTCGATCCCGTCACGCGCCGCGAATTTTGGATGCACATCTACGCGGCGGTTCAACGCGGCGTCACAGTGATGGTCACAACGCACTTCATGGACGAAGCCGAATACTGCGACCGCATCGGCCTGGTTTACCGCTCCAAGCTCATCGCCACCGGAACGCCCGAGGCCCTCAAACGCCAGGCCGCCAGCGCGGAAACCCCGACGCCGACGATGGAGGATGCGTTTATCGCGCTCGTGGAAAGGAGCGGCTCATGAAACTTTGGAGTGCGGTGGCAGAGCGAAGCGGCGACACCGCTTTGAGCAACTTACGCCAGCTTTCCCATTCACCCATAACAAAGCGGTATCGTCGCCCGCTTGCGTTCCCTCCGTCATCGCATTCCGAATGATTAATCACCAACGCCCTCCCCCCAATGCAAACAACACGTCACATTCACGCCATCTCATGGCCGCATGCCCCGGAGCACAGACTGCGCGAAGCAGGCACATATTTTGTCACTGCCGGCACTTATAACAAACAACACTACTTTCAAGAACCACAACGCCTCGACGTGTTGCAACGCGGACTTCTTCAAGTTTCCGCCGAGCATGGCTGGACGCTTGAGGCGTGGGCGATATTTTCAAACCACTATCACTTTGTCGCCCATGCGCCGGAGAAATCCGAGGACGCGAACAGCCTTCGCGCGATGATCTCCCTGCTGCACGAGAAAACAGCAAAGTGGATAAACAAACTGGACGACGTGCCGGCGCGCAAAGTCTGGCACAATTATTGGGAGACGCGCTTATCTTACGAAAAGTCGTATCACGCGCGCCTCAATTACACACATCAAAATCCCGTGAAACACGGTTTGGTTCCGGTTGCCAGCCAGTATCCTTGGTGTTCCGCCGGATGGTTCGAAACCACAGCAAGTGCCTCGCAAATTAAAACCATCTACAGTTTCAAAACCGACAAATTAAACGTTCCCGATGAATATGAACCGATACGCTGATTCCCCTCTTTGGAGTGCGGCGGCAGAGGCCGCAGGCCGGCGACGCCGCTTTGAACATTTCCCGATTATTGGTTTGCGCACGCACAGCAAAGCGGTGTCGCCGCTGCGCTCTGCCACCGCACTCCAAAAAAAGGCACCGCACTCGCCATGAACATTTGTTCGTCATTTTCCCTTCGCCGCCTGCGCGCGCTTTGCCGCAAGGAAACGATTCAGATTGTTCGCGATCCGACGAGCATCCTCATCGCGTTTATTTTGCCCGTCGTCATGCTGTTTATTTTTGGCTACGGCATCAATCTCGACACCGGCGTCACACGCATCGGGCTCATCTGCGAGGACACTTCGGCTGATGCGCGCCAGTTCGCCGCCAGCCTCACCGGCTCGCCTTATCTTGATGTCACCGATTACGCCTCGCACGCCTCCGCGGCCGAGGCGCTGACGCGCTCGCGCATTCGCGGCTTCGTTGTGATTCCCTCCGATTTTTCCGCAAAAATACGCCGCGCCGAATCCGCGCTCGCCGCGGGCGAACCGCCCGAGCCCGCGCCGCTCTTGGTCGTCACCGACGGCACCGAGCCCAACACCGCAAACTTCGTCCAGGCCTACGCGCGCGGCGCATGGCAAAACTGGCTCGCGCAACGCGCCGCCGCCCGCGGCCAATCCATGCCGCCCGCGATCTCCGTCGAAAGCACGTTTTGGTATAACCCGAGCGCCGAAAGCCGCAACTATCTCATCCCCGGCTCGATCACCCTCATCATGACCGTGATCGGCGCGCTGCTCACCGCGCTCGTCGTCGCGCGCGAATGGGAGCGCGGCACGATGGAGTCGCTTCTCTCGTCGCCCGTCTCGCGCCTCGAAATCCTGCTCAGCAAAATAATCCCCTACTACCTGCTCGGCATGATCGTGCTCCTGCTCTGCATCGCCGTGGCGCATTTTGTCATGGGCGTGCAATTCCGCGGCTCGCTGCCGCCCCTTCTCGCCTGCGGCTCGCTGTTTCTGCTCAGCGTGCTCGGCATGGGGCTGCTGTTTTCAACGGCCACGCGCAACCAGTTCAACGCCGCCCAAATCGCCCTCATCGCGGCATTCCTCCCCGCGATGATGCTCTCGGGTTTTCTCTTTGAAATCAGTTCAATGCCCGCGCCCATCCGCGCCGTGACCAGCGTCATACCCGCGCGTTATTTTGTGACCTCAATCCAGACGCTTTTCCAAGTCGGCGACTCCTGGCGCACCTTGCTTTACCCGCTGCTTTTCCTCACCGGCACCGCCGCGCTCTTCATCGGCCTCACAGCCAAACTCACCCGCAAACGACTCGAGTAGAAATTTTCGATTTTCGATTCTCGATTTTCGATTGCGCGCTACCGCGCGGTCTCGAAATCGAAAACGGAGCGGTAGCTCCCAATCGAAAATCGAGAATCGAGAATCGAAAATCCAAAATTCCTCCATGTTCCGCCGCCTCATCACACTCATCCGCAAGGAGCTTCAAATCGTCCTCGGCGACAAACAAAGCCGGATGCTTCTTATCATGCCTGTGATCCTGCAAGTCGCGATCTTCCCGCTCGCCGCCACGCTCGAAATCAAAAACGCGGCGCTCGCCATCTACGACCAGGACCGGGGACCCGCCGCCATCGAGCTCACGCAACGCCTCCGCGCGCAAGCCGTCACCTTCACCGAGTTCATCGACATCGACAACCCGCGACAACTCAACGACACCATCGAGCATCAGCGCGCGCTTGCCGTTGTCCGCATACCGTCCGATTTTTCCGCGCAAATCGCGCGCGCAAACGGCGCCCCGCAACTCCAGATCCTGCTCGACGGACGCCGCACCAACGCCGGGCAAATCGCCGCCGGCTACATCCAGCAAATCGTGCAAGACTACCAGCGTGACCTCGCCTCCGCGCGCAACACCGCGACCGCGCCCTCCGAGCTCGTCGTGCGAAACTGGTTCAATCCGAATCTCGACTACATCAACTTCATCATGCCCAGCCTCATCGCGCTCATCACGACGCTGGGCGTGCTCATCGTCACGACGCTCTCCGTCGCGCGCGAACGCGAGCAAGGCACCTTCGACCAGCTCCTCGTTTCCCCCTACACGCCGGAGATGATCATGGCCGGCAAAATCGTGCCGGCGATCCTCATCGCGTCATTCCAAGCCGCGCTCATCCTGCTCGCCGCCGTTTTCATTTACCACGTTCCGTTTCAAGGCAGCCTCGTCATCCTCTGCCTCGGCACCATCCTCTACGCGCTCGCGCTCGCCGGAGTCGGCCTCTTCGTCTCGTCGCTCTGCGCGACGCAGCAGCAGGCCTTTCTCGGCATGTTCGCGTTCATGATGCCCGCGATGATGCTCTCCGGTTTCGCCGCCCCGATTGAAAACATGCCCGTGTGGCTGCAACATATAACCTGGATAAACCCGATCCGCCATTTCATGGAAGTGGTGAAGGCGGTTTACCTGAAAGACGCCACGGTCGCCCATGCCGCGCAACTCGCCTGGCCGCTGCTCGTCATCTGTGCGATCACACTCACCAGCGCCGCCGTGCTCTTCCGCAAAAAAGCCGCGTGAGGCAATCACCTCCCCACCCTCGCCTCGCGACAATCACGCCTTTGCTTTTTTGTTATGCGCGGCGGATGCTGAAATGTGCGCCGGTGTGGTGCCGCAGCAGCCGCCGACGATGCGCGCGCCGAGCGTGATGTATCGCGCGGCCGCTTCCGCAAAGGCGGCGGGCGTGGTTGCGTAGGTGATTTGTCCGGTGGCGGGATCATGCGCGGGCGACCCGGCGTTGGGTTGCGCGATCACGGGAATGCCGTGCGCGGCCGCGACGAGTTCGGCGGCCAGATTCGCGTAATCCTCTAGCGAAAGTTGCGTGCCGCAATTCGCACCAACGACGCTTGCCCCGGCGTCAAGCGCGGCCTGAACCGCAACCGCGGGCGAGGCGCCCATCATGGTGCGAAAACCGGCGGGCGTGTGCTGAAATGCAAAGGTGGAAATGACAAATTGCGCGCCGGCTTCGCGCGCGGCCTCAACGGCCAGCGCCGCCTCGGCGGGATCGGACATTGTTTCGACAAGGATCGCATCCGCGCCCCCCTCGACAAGCGCGGCGGCCTGCGCGAGAAAAGCATCTCGAGCGGCACCGGGCTCGCTTTCGCCGTAGGGTTCGAGGATGCCGCCAAAAGGGCCCATGTCGCCAAGCACCCACGCATGGTCGCCGGCGACTTCGCGGGCGAGGCGCACCGCGTTGCGGTTGATGTCGGCGGCGCGCGAATCGAGGCCGTGCGAGGCAAGCGAAAGCGTGGTGCCGCCGAAGGTGTTTGTGGTGAGCAGATCGGCGCCGGCCTCGTGATAGCGTTGATGGACGAGCTGGACGCGCTCGGGGTGATCGAGCACCCAGCGTTCGCAGGACTCGCCGGGTTGCAGGCCGAGTTGCTGGAGTTGCGTGCCCGTGGCGCCGTCGCATTGGAGCGGGCGGGCGGCGAGGGTGGCAAGAAGACGATCGGTGCGGGTCATGGGAATGCGAACTGTGGAGCGAGGAATGCCGGTTGACAATCTTGCGAATCGCCTAATCCCCAAAACCTGAAAGCGGCAGATTGGCAAATTGCGTGGAGCAAGCAATCCACTCGCGCCACGCAATTCAATCAAGACGCTCGGAAGCTCATCGTTTGGCGCCCACAAACCGCTCCATGCGATCACACGCATCGATGAGCTGCTCGTAGCTGGTTGCAAAACAGGCGCGCACATGACCCGCGCCGTTTTCGCCGAAAGCCTGCCCTGGCACCACGGCGACTTTTTCCCTTTCGAGCAACTGCACGGCGAATTGCTTTTCGTCGAGGCCGGTCGCGGTGACATTCGGGAATGCGTAGAACGAGCCGCGCGGCGAGTGGCATTTCAGGCCGATCTCGTTGAAGCGGCGCACGACCAAATCGCGGCGGCGATGGTATTGCTCGCGCATCCGGCACACGTCGTCCCATCCGTGGGTGAGCGCCTCGATTGCGGCCTCCTGCGAGATGATCGACGCGCACATCATCGAGTATTGGTGCACTTTCATCATCGCGTCCACGAGCACGGCGGGGCCGCACGCGTAGCCGATGCGCCAGCCGGTCATCGCAAATGCCTTCGAAAATCCGTGCAGGAAAACCGTGCGCTCCGCCATGCCCGGCAGGCTCGCGATGCTCGTGTGCACGCCGTCGAAGGTAAGCTCGGAATAAATCTCGTCGCTCAGCACGAGCATGTCTTTTTCGCGGCAGAACTCGGCAATTTTTTCCAATTGCTCGCGTGTGCACGTGCCGCCGGTCGGGTTGCACGGCAGGTTGAGCATGAGGATTTTTGCGCCGGGCTGCCATGCGGCGCGAAGCGCCTCGGCAGTCAGCGCAAAGTTGTCCTTCGCATAGGTCGGCACGGCGATGCCGGTGCCGTGAACGAGCGTCACGCTCGGATGATACGACACGTAGCAAGGCTGGTGAAACATCACCTTGTCGCCCGGATTGCAGAACGCGCGGAACGCCAGGTCGACCGCCTCGCTCACGCCGACGGTCACGAGAACCTGGTTGTCGGGACTGTATTCGACGCCGAAGTGTTCGGCCACGTATTTCGAAATCGCGCGGCGCAACTCGATCAGGCCGAGGTTTGCCGTGTAGTAGGTTTTGCCGTGCTCGAGCGCGTAGATTGCCGCCTCGCGCACGCGCCACGGCGTCACGAAATCGGGTTCGCCCACGCCGAGCGAGATCACGTCCTGCCCCTTCATTTTGGCAACCAGGTCGAAAAAATCGCGGATGCCGCTTTTGGGCAGCGTGGCCACGTGGCCCGCCACCCACTTGTTTGGGTCGGTGCTCATTTTAATTCAAGTGCTCCTCACTGGTTTGGGGTTATGGCGAAACGGTGAGGCGGGATGAATTGTCCTCGTCGCTGTCAAGCAGGTAGCCCTGCTCCTTGTAACAACGCAGTATGAAATGCGTGGCCGTCGAGAGCACGCCCTCGACCGTGGACAATTTTTCCGACACGAACGACGCGACCTTTTGCAGGGACGCGCCGCGCACGAACACCAGCAGGTCGTAACGCCCCGACATCAGGTAGCACGACTCGACCTCGTCGAATTTTGCGAGGCGCTCGGCGAAGCGGTTGAACCCGCCGCCGCGCTCCGGCGTGACCTTGACCTCGATTACGGCGCGCACCGCGGCGGCTGCGGCGGCCTCGCGCGAGAGATCGAGCACCGGACGCCAGCCGAGGAAGATTTTATCTTTCTTCAACTGTTCCAGGTGCTGTTCGACTTCGGCGGGCGAAATGCCCGCGACCTGCGCCATTTGCGCGGTCGAGAGGCTGCCGCCTTCGAGTAACAGTTTTAGAACAGGATTCATGGTGAGGCGCGCACAATCACGAAACGCTGTCCGCGTTGCCACACAAAAATGCAAAATAAAACGCGGGAAACGGGAGTGGCTCGACGAAGCCGGCAAGCCGCCAACAGGCCTTCATGTCAGGCAAGTTCCTCGTCGAAACAGACGGCGACCTTGCCGCAGCGGCCGGAGGCCATGAGCGCGTAGGCGTCGTTGACTTTTTCGAGCGGGAAACGGTGTGTGATCAACTCGGCGGGATGCAGGTTCCAGCGCACGAGACGCTCGACAAGCTCCTCCATGCGCCAGATCGAGGTGACCCAGGAACCGTAAAGCGTTTTCTGATCGTGAATCATGTCGGGCGAGGGATTCATTTCCAATCTGCCACCCTCCCCTATCATGACCATGCGGCCCCATTTGCGCGTGGCGCGCAGCGCGGTGTTGCGCGCGCTTGCGTTGGCAGAGCACTCGACCGCGCGCTCGACACCGTGGCCGCCCGTGAGCGCGCGCACCTCGTCGACGTTGTCGGGGCCGGAGCGCAGCACTTCGTCGCAGAGGCCGAGGTCGCGCGCGATTTTCAGGCGGTCGTCAATCACGTCGATGCCGATGATTTTGCGCGCGCCGAGTTTGCGGCAAAGCGCGCCGGCGGCCAATCCCACGGGGCCGAGGCCGGTGATGAGCACGGCGTCGTTTCCGCTAATGCCAATTTTTTCGAGCCCCTCGTAAACGGTGCCGAAGCCGCACGCGACTTGCGCGCCGTCAGCGTAGCTAAGCGAGTCGGGCAGATGGACGAGGTCCTTTTCCTCGGCGAGCAGATAGTCGGCCATGCCGCCGTCGCGCTGCCATCCGTAGGCGCGGCGGAACTTTTCGCTGGTGCAGGAGATCATGTAACCGCGCCGGCAGTCGTTGCACACACCGCAGCCGGAAATGTGATACACGATCACGCGATCGCCCTCGCGGAAGCGACGGCATCCGGGCCCGGCCTTGACGATCTGTCCGCAGGGTTCGTGCCCGGCGACCATGCCGTCCTGGTAACCTTCGGGGCCCTTGCCGAGGTGCTCGTGATAAATGCAGCGGATGTCGGAGCCGCAAATGGTGGAGCATTTCATGCGGATGAGGACTTCGCCATGGCCGGGTTGCGGGACGCGGCGCGCCTCAAGTTTGGCGGTGCTGTTGCCGGGCAGCGTGGCCGCGGACATTTCTTCGGGGATGTTGATCGATATCATGGATGGTGAGGGGAAAGGGTCACAAGGGGGCAGTAACTCAACGATGTCTTCGTGTTTATTGATTTCTCATCAACGTATGGGCGCGCCGGTTGATTGCAACGACACTTTCAATTCACCGTTTTATAAGGAAGCCGACCGCCGCGCCGCAGGCGGAAAGAAACGCGACAAAAAGGAAGACGAGCGATGTGTTTTCGCCGCCGCTGTTGGCAACGGGGTCGTGCTGCACCAGCCAGCCGATCAGCGGTCCGCAAAGGCCGGCGATGAGATAGGCGAAGAAATCCATGATGCCAATCGCCGTGCTCGTGTTGGCGCGCCCGAGCAAATCGGGGGCCATCGCCCAGAACGCGGATTGCGAGCCGCAGCCGAAAAATCCGAGAAACAAAAGGATGGGCATCGCGGCCCAGTGGCCGAACGGCAGCAGGTATTGGATAACCGCGAGAATCGCCGCCACGTTCATGAAAATCACGATGACACCGGATTTGCGCGAACCGAAAAAGCGGTCCGAAACCCAGCCGCTGGCAAACGCGCCCAGGGCCATGCCCGCCGGAAGCCCCAGGCTCGCCCACACCCCGCCGCCGGAGCCGTCCCCGTCGAGAAAATACACGGGCACCCAGATCAGCAGCGCGAAGCGCACGGCGTTTTGAAAACCGATCGCGAGGCTGGCGAGCAACAGTTCGCGGTTGCCGAGAATCGCGAGGTGGCGCCTCCATTGCGGCGCGCCGGCGCCCGCGCGCCGCAATGTCGCGCGGACGTTTTCGGGCGGCGCCTCGTCCTCCAGGTTTTCAAAGCCGAGGTCGGAGGGATGATCGCGCGACATTCGCCACACGGCGAGCGCGCCCAGCGGCATGAGCAGCACAGGCAGGCGGAACAGCCAGCGCCAGTTGAGGCCGAGCCCGTCGATGACAAAAATTGAGACGCCGAACGCCAGCACCGAGGCGAGGCCCGCCGAAAGCGAAAACAGCCCAAAGGCGAAACCGCGCTCGCGCGGCCCCCACCAGTTTGCGACGAGCCGCGTGCCGGGCGCCCAACCCATGCTTTGCGCGAGTCCGTTCAGGCTCCAGCCGGCGAAGAGCGTGACGAAGCCGGTCGCGAAACTGGTCACCCAGTTCAGCGCGAAGGACAGGAGCGCGCCGGCGGTCATCATCCGGCGTCCGCCGATCCGGTCGCCCGCGCCGCCGCTGAAAATCTGCCCGAGCGCATACGCCCAAAGCATGCCCGCGGACGCCCAACCGAGCAGTTCCTTGCTCATGCCAAGCTCTTCGGAAATGCCGGGAATCGCAAACCCGAGCGCGTGGCGTCCGGTGTAATAAAACAGGTAGCAAATCATCACCGCGACGAGCACACGCCATTGCGCGCGCCGGAAGTGTGTGTGGTGGGTGTGCATGTTCGGCAATTATTTTAAACGCGAATGGATGCGAATGCCCCCATGTTTGCCCTCATGGCTCCCCGCATGGATTCAACCGCGGCATGGTGTTCAAAAATGAACGAACCTCGAAGGCGCATGCGCAGTCAAACCCCCAGCACGGTTTTATACAATCGCGGCACGCGTTTTGTCACGGAGCACAGGGTTTCCCATGGGATCGTGTCGGCGGCGTGGCTAAACTCGCTGATCGTGATTTCGGCGCCATCCTGTCGTCCGATAATAACGCATTCGTCCCCGCTGGCGACCTTGGTCATCGTCGGGATGTCGGTGATGTCGATGACGGTTTGGTCCATTGTCACGCGGCCGAGAACCGGACAACGAATACCGTGCACCAAAACGCTTGCGCGATTGCTCACCGAGCGAGGGATGCCGTCTCCGTAACCCGCGGTAAGAACGGCCACCTTGCTGTCGCGCCGGAGCGTGTGCGTGCTGCCGTAGCTGATGCCCGTGCCAAGCGGCAGTTTTTTCACGATGCCCACGCGCGTTTTGAAGCTGAAGGTCGGCTCCGTTTTCACGTGCGCCAAAAGTCCGTCGCGCCCCGGCACAATGCCAAATTGAAGCAGGCCGATGCGCACCGCGTTGAACGGCCCGGCAGCCTCGAGCGTGTCGAGCCCGGCGCTGTTGTCCGCGTGCACAAAAAGCTGCGAAAGATCGAGTTTCGGGCAGCATGCCAGCGCCTTCAAAAACCGTTTTCGCTGTTCATCCGTGAACGAGGCATCCTCGTCGGGGCTTGCGAAATGGGTGTAAACGCCGCCGAGCCTGATGTTGGGCGAGGCGAGGATTTCCGCGCACAATTTTTCCGCGCATTCATGCCAGATGCCCGCGCGGCCCATGCCGGTGTCGATTTTCAGGTGCACGGTGACGGGCCTGCCCGCCGCGCGTCCGACCGCGTCGAAACGCCGCACCTCGTCACTCGTCGAAACGGTCACGATCAAATCGTATTCGACCAGATACCGGTCCTCCTCCGGCAAAAGCGGCGAGAGCAGCAGGATCGGCCAGCCGGGGCCGATCTCGCGCAACGACGCGGCCTCGGCGAGATTCGCCACGGCAAACAAATCCGCGCCGGCGTGCATGAGGCGCGCGGCGACCTGCTGCAAACCGTGTCCGTAGGCGTCGGCTTTCACGACCGCCACGTAGCGCATGTGCGGCGGCAACGACGCGCGGATGAGGCGCAAGTTGCGCTCAAGCGCGGCCAGGTCGATCTCTGCCCAGCAACGGAGTGGAAGTCGTGATTTCATTTTGGTTTCAGGTATGGCTGCTTGCCGCGGGTTTTCAAGGCGTCAACCCGCCTGGTGAATTCGCGGCGTCCAGGTTTGGTAAACGGGTTCCTCGTGCAAAAACGCATCCGGCTCGGGCGCGGGGGCGAACAACGGCTCGCCAGCGAGCGCGGACAGCATCGTTTCGAGCGCGTAGGGCGTGACGCGCACATCGGGCGGCAGCGGAGTCCAGTTGCGAAAATGTTCAGGCATCGCGAGCGCGCCGTCCAGCTCCGACGTCGGCACGCGGCGCAGCGCGGAAACGCGGCCGCCGGCGTCGATGCCGACATGGTGCCATGTGTCGCGGCGCGCGTCGGCGATGAGCGAGAGGTTGCGGGCGTTTTCCGTTTTCGCGAGGAAGCGCGCCGCGAGCGCGAGGCTGCAATACGAATACACCGGTCGTTCGCGCAACACGCGCCACGCGCGCAGCGCGACCGCCGCCGTGCGGATGCCGAGCACCGAGCCGGGGCCGTCGCAAAAAACAAACGCGGCCACGCCGTCGAGCTTGAGCGATGCGCGGGCGAGAAGTTTTTCGGCACATGAAAATATCGCCGTGCCCGCCTCGCCGGTTTGCGTTTCCCAGAGCGCGTCATTGTCCGCGCGCAACAGCGCGAGTTGCACGCGCGCCGACGCGGAATCGATCAGCAGCGCGGGGCCGGTTTGCGTGATTTGTGACAACGTCGTGCTCATGCCACGCGACTCCACAAAACTTTCAGGTAACGGCTGTCGAGGCAGTTTGAATACACCGGATGATCCGGGCCGGGGCCCGCGCGGTCGAAAAATTGCAGGCGGCGACCCAGGCGATGCGCGGCCTTGATCACGTGCTGCTCGAAATCCTCAAGGCTCAACAAACCCGAGCACGAGCACGTCACGAAGATGCCGCCCGGTTTCACGAGGCTGATTGCGAGCTGGTTGAGGTCCTCGTATTTCTGGCGGCCCTCCCAGTTGCCGGACTCGTCGCGCGTGAAAATAAATTTCGGCGGATCGAGCACGACGACGTCCCATTTTTCCCCGTTGGTCTGCATCTGACGCGCGTAGGCGAACGCGTCGGCGTGCACGAATTTTATGCGCGCCTGGTTGAGATTCGCGTTGCGCTTGGCCTGCGCGATGGCGGCCTCGTCGAGATCGACGGCGGTGACATCGTCCGCGCCGCCCGTGATTTTTGCGGAGAGCGAAAAACCGCCCGTGTAGCTGCACAGGTCGAGCACGCGCGCGCCTTTTGTGAAGCGCGCGAGCGCGCGTCGGTTCTCGCGCTGGTCGCAGAAAAAGCCTGTCTTGTGCCCCTCGGCGAAATCGACCTCGTAGCGGATTCCGTTTTCGCGGATCTTCACGCGGCGCGGCGCGGCGGCGTTGGTTTCGTTAAAGACGGACGGCTTGATGCCCTCGAGCGAGCCGATGTCGTGATCGACATGCACGCGCGCAAACTTTGTCCCGGCGAGTTCGTGCAACAAGGGCAGCCAGCGCGGCAGGCGTTGCGCGATGCCGAACGAATACACATCGCAGAAAAGCGTGTCGGCGTAGCGGTCGATCGTCAGCCCGCTGAGGCCGTCGCCGTCGGAGTTGATCAGGCGGTAGGCGTCGGTCGTTTCGTCGAGCTTGAACAAATCGCGGCGCAGTTCCACGGCGCGGCGGATGGCCTGCTCGAAATATGCCTCGCCCGCGTCACCGCCGGCGGCGTCCGCGCCGTGGGCTACCACGCGCAGCACGATTTTCGCGCGCGGATTATACAAACCCGCGCCAAGCGGATAACCCGCCTTGTCGTAAACCGTGACGAGGTCGCCCGGTTTGGCGTCGGGCGAAACCGCCCCGAGCAGGCGCGGAAAAATCGCGGGCTGAAACGTGAAATATTTTAGCTGCGCCCAAGGCCGGCGGCGTTCCTCGCGCGGAGGAGGCGGCGGTTGCGGTTGCGCGGGCGCGGATTTTGGGCGCGTCGCGTCGGGAGCGGGCTTTTGCGAATCGTTCGGCATGTCGTATGCGCGAGACTTTGAGCAAAGCGGGCCGCCGTTGCCGAGATTTTTTCATTATTTCGGAAAGGAACACAGAGGACACTGAGGACCACAGAGAACAGTGAGGCCATCAAGACTGCCACGCTTGCACGCAAGCTATCACTGAATGGATTTTTTAAATTAAAACAGAACCCTCGCGTGAAACCAACCGATCAGCCGGACGGGCCTCCCTAAACTCTGTGGTCCTCAGTGTCCTCTGTGTTCCTTATTTCCGAAGAAAACGCTCCCCTTGCCGCCGCAAATCGAAACCGTTTTGGATTATTCATTGCCACGCAAACCCGCGCGCGCACTGTGTCTGGCAATCATGGATATTTCGTTCACCACGGCTCAAATCGCAGAAATCGTAAAACCCATTTCCACGCGCGGCTCCACCAACCTGCCCGTCCGCGGCATCGCATCGCTCGGCGAGGCGCGGGCCGGCGACCTGACATTTCTCGGCAACCCGAAATACAAACCCGAGGTCGCCGCCACCGCCGCGAGCGTTGTGCTCCTGCCAGCCGACTACGAGGGCGAACCCAAACCCGGCCAGCTTTTCATCATCGTCAAAAATCCCTCGGTCGCCATCGCGCAACTTTGCGCGCGCGTCGAACAACTCCTTTGGCCCAAACCCGCGCCCGGCATTCATCCGAGCGCCATCATCGACCCCGGCGCGAACATCGCCGCCAGCGCCTCCATCGGGCCGCTTTGCGTGATCGAAAGCGGCGCGGTCATCGGCGAACGCGCGCACATCGAGGCGCAGTGCTTCGTCGGCCGCAACGCGCGCATCGGCGACGATTGCTGGATCAAGACCGGCGCGCGCATCGCCTCCGAATGCGAACTGCGCAACCGCGTGCGCCTCCAGTCCAACGTCGTCGTCGGCTCCGACGGCTTCGGATACGAACTCGTCGGGGGCCGCCACGAAAAAGTGCCGCAGGTCGGCAATGTTGTCATCCACGACGACGTCGAAGTCGGCGCGGGCACGACCATCGACCGCGCGCGTTTCAGCCGCACCGAAATCGGCGAGGGCACCAAAATCGACAACCTCGTGCAGATCGCGCACAACGTCATCATCGGCAAACACTGCCTCGTGTGCGCGCAAACCGGCATCTCCGGCAGCACCGTGCTCGAGGATTACGTCGTGCTCGCCGGCCAGGTCGGCCTCGGCGGCCACATCCGCGTGGGCAAGGGCGCCGTCCTCACCGCGCAAGCCGGCGCGGCGGGCGACGTTCCCGCCGGTGCGAAGCTGAAAGGCACGCCCGGCACACCCTACATGCTGGAGCAGCGCATAAATATTCTCCGCCAGCGTTTGCCCGAACTTTTCCAGCGCGTGGGCGAATTGGAAAAACAATTTAAAAATTCTGCTTCCGCATAAGCTCCCCAAACGTATAAACAACCTTTTCCACATGAGCGCAAAATCAGGGCTGAAAATTTTTTCGGGCAACGCAAACAAGCCTCTCGCCGAGGCGATTTGCCAGAGCATCGGCGTGCCGCTCGGCACCGCGAAGGTGACCACGTTTCCCGACGGCGAAACCTTCGTCAAAATCGACGACAATGTGCGCGGACAGGATGTGTTCATCATCCAGCCCACCTGCCCGCCCACGAACCATCACCTGATGGAACTGCTCATCATGATCGACGCGGCCAGGCGCGCCTCGGCCGCGCGCATCACCGCCGTCATACCCTTTTACGGTTACGCGCGCCAGGATCGCAAGGACCAGCCGCGCGTGCCCATCACCGCGAAACTCGTCGCCAACCTGCTCACCGCCGCCGGCGCGAACCGCGTGCTCACCATGGATCTGCACTGCCAGCAAATCCAGGGCTTCTTCGACATCCCCGTCGATCATCTCTACGCGTCGCCCGTTTTCTTCGACTATCTCAACAAGCTCGACAAATCGAATCTCGTCGTCTGCTCGCCCGATGTCGGCGGCCTCAAAATGGCCGCGGCCTACGCGGACATCCTCGGCGCGGGCCTCGGCTTCGTCGCGAAAAAACGCCGCTCCGCGACGCGCGTCGAGGCGACCAACATCGTCGGTGAAGTGAAAGGCTGCGACGTGCTCCTCGCCGACGACATCACGGAAACCGCCGGCACGCTTGTCGCCGCCGCCACGATGCTCCGCGAAAGCGGCGCCCGCTCCGTGCGCGCCGCGGTGAGCCACTGCGTGCTCAACGAAATCGCCTACGAACGCCTGCGCAACGGCCCGATCGACGAACTCATCACGACCAATTCGGTGCCCACCGACCCGCGCGACCTGAACATCACCGTGCTCAGCATCGCCGGCCTGCTCGGCAACGCGATCATGCGCATCAGCAACAACGAAAGCGTTTCGAGCCTGTTCCAGATCAAAGGGTTTTAACCGAATTTTGAAATTGAGCGACCGTTCTTGTTAGGACGGTCGCTCAGGAATCGTCGCATCTGTTGCCCGTAATTCCCGTCGCGTTCGCCAAGCGCGTCCGTCCAATGACGGACGCGGTTTAATTTACACAGCAACGCAAAGGAGTCGGCGTTTCCCACTCCCCGTCCGCGACGATGTTTTTAGATCACAGCACCGTGTTGCTCGGCACGACGCAGCTCTTCGGCACAATCAACACGCCGTCGCGAACCATGACGCCGTGCGCGTAGGTGCCGTCGGACTTGTTCGCGGGCGAAAGTTTCACGTTGTCGCCGATGCGCGCGTTCTTGTCGATAATTGAGCCGCGAATGTCGCAACCGTGCCCGAGCCCGAGCAACGGGATGCCCTGTCGCGCGTTCATCGCGGACTGTTCGGGCGTCTCGTAATAATCCGCGCCCATCATGACCACGTCCTCAAGGCGGCAACCCTTGCGAATAAACGAGCGGATGCCGAGCACGCTGTGCTTGATAAACGAATCCTCCACGATCGAACCGTCGCCGATGACCGTGTAATCGACATCGCACTTGTTGATCTTCGAGGCCGGCAGATAATTCTCGTGCGTGTAGATCGGCGATTGCTCGTCGAAAAAGTTGAACGGCGGCAGCGGTTGCGCAAGCGCGAGGTTGGCGTCGAAAAATGCCTTTACCGTCCCGATGTCCTCCCAATAGCCCTCAAAAATGTGCGAATACAAACGGCGGCGTCCGAGCAGGCTGGGAATGACTTCCTTGCCGAAGTCCGTCATCGTGTTGTTGAGCGCCTCGGCAATGACCGCGCGGTTGAAAACATAAATGCCCATCGACGCGAGACAGTGCTTTTCGTCCTTGCTGGTCTGCTGGAGCTTGTTGTGCACGGCGTCGCTGATTGTGAACTTGCTGATGACCGCCGGGTCCTTGGGTTTCTCCACGAACTCGGCGATGGAAAGATCGTCTTCCACGCGCATCAAGCCCAGCCCCTCGACCTTGGACACCGGGCACGGAATCGCCGCAATCGTCACATCGGCGTTGGTCTCGATGTGCTGGTTGATTATCTTGCGAAAATCCATCCGGTAAAGCTGGTCGCCCGAAAGAATGAGCACCAGGTCGTGAGGAAAATTGCGGAAGTGTTGCAGGTTGCGCCGCACCGCATCCGCCGTGCCCTGATACCAGTCGGCGCATTTCTCGGTCTGCTCCGCGGACAAAAGATCGACAAACCCGCCGCCGAACGGATCAAAGCGATAGGTGTTTTGAATATGGCGGTGCAGCGATGCCGTGTTAAACTGCGTTAGCAAAAAAATGCGGTTCAGCCCCGAGTTAAGACAGTTGCTGATCGGAATATCGACCAGTCGATACTTGCCGGCAAGAGGCACCGCCGGTTTGCATCGTTCCATTGTCAAAGGGTAGAGACGAGTTCCGCGCCCGCCGCCCATAATCACCGAGATAACTTTTTGTGTCGCCATGGTTGTATGCTATTAAGGTATGTTTTTTCTGATAGGGCTGAAGTGTCACCACACTTTTCCGTCTTGTCCCTAGTTTCGCGAGTCAAAAGAAAAATAAATTCTCAACAATCAAATTTTCCTGATCCCACATGTGCGGCATCGTCGGTTACGTCGGCAAACAAAAAGCAGCGGCAATCCTCATCGAGGGCCTCAAGCGCCTCGAATATCGCGGTTACGACTCGGCGGGCATAGCGGTTCTTCAAGGCGGGCAGATCGACATCGCCAAAAAAACAGGCCGCGTCGAAAACCTCGTCAAGGAAGCCGCCCGCCACCGCTTCACCGGCACGACCGGCATCGGCCACACGCGCTGGGCCACGCACGGCGGCGTCACCGACGCCAACGCCCACCCGCACGCCAGCAGCGACGGCAAGTTCGCGCTCATCCACAACGGCGTCATCGAAAACTACGCCGGCATGAAGAAATTTCTCGTCGGCAAGGGTTACGCGTTTTCGTCCGAAACCGACACCGAGGCGCTCTGCAATCTCATCGCCTACCACTATGCCAAGGAACCCGAGCCCGCGCCCGATTCCGGCAAAAGCCGTTTCTTCGAGAGCGTGCGCCGCGCGCTCATGCACGTCGAGGGCACCTACGGCATCGCCGCGCTCTGCACAGATTGCCCGGGCGAAATCGTCGCCGCGCGCAAGGCCTCGCCGCTCGTCCTCGGCGTCGGCGACCAGGAATACATCCTCGCCAGCGATGTCGCCGCGCTCGTCAGCCGCACGCAAAACGTCGTCTATCTCAAGGACGGCGAGCTCCTGCACATCACGCCGAAGGAGTTTTCCATCATCACGCAAAACGAGGAGGACGTTGACCCCGTCGTGGACACCGTGAGCTGGAACATCGAGGCCGCCTCGCTCGGCGATTACAAACACTACATGGAAAAGGAAATTTTCGAGCAGCCCGCCGCGCTCGAAAACTCCATGCGAGGCCGCTTCTCGGAGGACGGCAGCACGGCCAATTTCGGCGGCCTCAACCTCACCGCCGCCGAGCTCCGCCAGGTTGACCGCATCGTCTTCCTCGGCTGCGGCACCGCGTGGCACGCCTGCCTCGTCGCCGAGCACCTCATCGAGCGCTTCGCGCGCCTGCCCGTCGAAGTCGATTACGCATCGGAGTTCCGCTACCGCAACACCCCGCTCGACCGCAACACGCTCTTCTTTGTCCTCAGCCAGTCCGGCGAGACAATCGACACCCTCGGCGCGCTCCGCGAGGCCAAGCGCAAAGGCTACAAGGTGCTCGCGATCAACAACACCGTCGGCTCCAGCATCGCGCGCGAATCCGACGGCGGCATTTACCAGCACGTCGGCCCCGAAATCGGCGTCGCCTCCACAAAAGCCTTCACCTCGCAAATCCTCATCGGCGCCATGCTCGCGCTCTACATCGCCCGCATGAGAGACATGAGCTACAACGACGGCCTCGCCTACGCGCAGGCGATCAAGTCCGCGCCCGACCTCGTGCGCCGCGTGCTCGAAACACAAGCCGCTCACATCCGCGACATCGCCAAACGCTACGCGCACTACCAGGACATGCTCTTCCTCGGGCGCCTCTCGCTCTTCCCCATCGCGCTCGAGGGCGCGCTCAAGCTGAAGGAGATTTCCTACATCCACGCCGAGGGCTACCCCGCCGCCGAAATGAAGCACGGCCCCATCGCGCTCGTCAGCGAAAAATGCCCCGCCGTCTTCTTCGCGCCCAAGGGGGAAATCTTCAACAAACTCGTTTCATCGATCCAGGAAATCAAGGCCCGCAAAGGCAAAACCATCGTCATCACAACCGAAGGCTGCGAGTTCCCGCCCGGTGTCGCCGACGAAATCATCCACCTGCCCGACTGCCACGAAGCCATCCTCCCGGTCATCGCCACGATCCCCGTCCAACTCCTCAGCTACCACATCGCCCTCGAACGCGGCTGCGACGTGGACAAGCCGCGCAACCTCGCCAAATCGGTGACGGTGGAGTGAGCCTGTCCCGCAAAGCACAACCGCGCCGTGTGCACGCGCTCGCTTGACGCACGCGCCGGGCGGCCCCACCCTTCACGGTTTTTCATTCCACAATCCAAATCCGCATTCCGCATTTTTTATGAGAATCCGCGCCTTCAAAGGTCTCGTTCCTAAACCCGAACTCGTCGCCGAGGTGGCCTGTGTGCCCTACGACGTCGTCAATACAACCGAGGCCGCCGCGCTCGCCGCCGGCAAGCCCCTCAGCCTGCTGCACGTTGACCGCGCCGAAATCGCCTTCCCCGCCGGCACCGACATTTACAGCGACCAGGTTTACGCCAAGGCGCTCGAAATGTTCCAGAAGCTCCAAGGCGAGGGCGCGCTCGTCCGCGAAACGGAGCCGTGCATTTACGTTTACCAGCAGCAAATGGGCGAGCACGTGCAGCGCGGCATCGTCGCGCTCACCAACGTCGAGGATTACGACGCCGAGCTGATCAAGAAGCACGAAAAAACGCGCAAGGACAAGGAGGACGACCGCACGCGCCTCATCGACACCATCAGCGCCAACACCGGCCCCGTGTTCCTCACCTACCGCGACGCCCCCGCCGTGACCGCGCTCGTCAACGCCAAGACCGCGGAAAAACCGCTCCACGACTTCACCGCGCCCGACGGCATTCGCCACACGTTTTGGCGCGTGGCCGGCGGCGCCGAGTGGATCGCCGCGTTTGGCGCCGTGCCCGTCACCTACATCGCCGACGGACACCACCGAGCCGCCTCCGCCGCGCGCGTCGCCCGCCTCCGCCGCTCGCGCAACGCGCAACACAACGGCGCCGAGGACTACAACTGGTTCCTCGCCGTGCTCTTCCCCGCGAGCGAACTGAAAATCCTCCCCTACAACCGCATCGTCGCCGACCTCAACGGCCACACACCCGAGGCGTTTCTCGCCAGTGTGAAAAACATTTTCGGACTCGAGGAAAACGCAAACCCGTCGCCCGACGCCGTTGGCCGCGTGAGCATGTATCTCGGCGGAAAATGGTATGGACTCCGCTGCTCCGCCGACGCGAACGCCGGCCCCGTTGACCGGCTCGACGTGAGCGTGCTGCAAAACAAACTCCTCGCGCCGCTCCTCGGCATCGACGACCCGCGAACAAGCAAGCGCATCGACTTCGTCGGCGGCATCCGCGGCACGGACGAGCTCGTGAAGCGCGTTGACGCCGACGGCGGCGTGGCCTTCTCGATGTATCCGACCACCGTGGAGCAACTCATGGACATCGCCGACGCCGGCGAAATCATGCCGCCCAAGAGCACCTGGTTCGAACCCAAACTCCGCTCCGGCCTCGCAATCCACACGTTTTGAAGAAAAAGCCTGAAAACCTGAAGGTCTGAAGGCTGAAATAACCAGAAAGCCAGAGGCCAGAGTGCCAGAAGACAGAATCTAAAGGCCGCCACCTTCAGCCCTTCAGCCCTTCAGTCCTTCAGACCTTCAGACCTTCAGCCTTTCCCTCCACGCGGTTTCAACCACCCGCTATAACAAAATTGAACATGAACAATAATCCAACTGATGCCGCCGAGGGCGGCTTTTCGTGGCGGCGCATCGTGCTGCCGGTGCTGAGCATGGCGTTTGTCGTCACGCTCTCGAACATACTCGTGCAGTATCCGATAAACGACTGGCTGACCTACGGCGCGTTTTCGTATCCGCTCACATATCTTGTGACCGACGTGTGCAACCGCTGGGCGGGTCCGTCGCTCGCGCGCCGCGTGGCGTGGGTCGGCTTTGTGTGCGGCGTGGCGTTTTCGCTGCTTGCGCAAGTGCAATGGCGCGTGGCGGTGGCGTCGGGCGCGGCGTTCATCGTGTCGCAACTGCTCGACATCGCGGTGTTCAACCAGCTGCGCAAAAAAACATGGTGGAAAGCGCCGCTGCTCGGTTCGTGCGTGGCGTCCTTCATCGACACTCTGATCTTTTTCGCCATCGCCTTCGCGGGCACCGGCCTGCCGTGGATCACACTTGGAGCGGGCGATCTGTGCATGAAACTCGCCATGGCCCTCGTGCTCCTCGCGCCCTTCCGCGCAATAATCGGCGCGATGGGCTTGATGCCCCGCCAGACGACAAGGTAGCACAGACATTCCTGTCTGTGCAAAGCGGCGCACGATTCACGGCACAGACAAGAATGTCTGTGCTACCTCCGCTGCCGCACCGCCTCGAACAGCGTGATGATTGTCGCCATCGCCACGTTCAGCGAATCGGCCTGGCCGGCCATCGGGATGCGCACGCGCGCATCGCTTTCCGCCAGCCAAAAATCGCTCAAGCCGTATTGCTCGCTGCCCATGATGATTGCGAGCGGGCCTCGTAAGTCGGCTTCATAGTGCAGCCCGGTCGCCGACGGAGTCGTGGCCACAGCGCGAATGCCGCGCTCGCGCAACCACGCGCGCACCGGCTGGCTCTCCGCAATGACCACGGGCACCGAAAACAAAACGCCCGTCGATGAACGAACGACGTTTGGATTAAAAATATCCGTCACCGGATCGCACACGATCACCGCGTCGATCCCCGCCGCGTCCGCGCTGCGCAAAATTGTGCCGAGGTTGCCCGGCTTTTCAATCGCCTCGACGACCAGCAAAAACGGCGCGGCCTTGCCCTTCAAAATCGGTTCGAGCGATTCAAGCGTGTTGTGCCATTGCGGGGCGACGGCGAGCAAACCGTCCGGACGCTCGCGATACGCGACCTTGGCAAACGCGTCCTTCGAGAGCTCGACAACCTGCGCGCCGGCCGCGCGCGCCTGCTCGATGAGCGCGGGTTCGTTTTCGCCGAGGAACCAATCGGGCGAAAAATACAATTCGGAGAGCATTATGTTCTTTTCGAGCGCGCGCCGGATTTGCCGGTAGCCCTCGATGAGAAACGCGCCCGCCTCGTCGCGCGGACGCCGGTCGCGCATGCGCACGAGCTGCTTTACGCGCGGGTTCTGAAGGCTGGTGATTCGTTCCATCTTTTTGAAATGCGGATTTCGGAATGCGGATTGCGGAATGGCAAGCAAGCAATCGTGTTCATTCGCGCTACAAAACTAAAAAAAGCGCGGACCTAAAAAAGTCCGCGCCTTTTTCCAAATGGATCGGAGAAACTCAAATCGTCATCGCATGGTAACCGCCATCGACGATGATTTCGGCTCCGGTGATGAATTTGCCCGCGTCGCTTGCCATGAGGAGCGTGGCGCCGACCAGTTCGTTGGCCTCGCCGAAGCGCTTCATCGGCGTGTGGCCCATGATCGAGGCGATGCGGTCGGGCGTGAGCACCTTGCGGTTTTGCTCGGCGGGGAAAAAGCCGGGGACGAGGATGTTGACGCGGACGTTTTTCTCGGCCCATTCGCGCGCGAGATTTTTGGAGAGGTTGTGCACCGCCGCCTTCGAGGCCGAGTAGGTGAACACACGAGAAAGCGGAATCACGCCGGACATCGAGCCGAGGTTGATGATCGAGCCGCCTTCGCCGCGCTCGACGAGGTATTTGCCGAAAATCTGGCAGCCGAGAAACACGCCCTTGAGGTTGATGTTCATGATGCGATCAAACTCGTCCTCGGGAATTTCGAGATAGGGCGTGGCGGAGTTCACACCCGCGCCGTTGACGACGATATCGACCTTGCCGGAACGCTGGAGGACGGTGGCGAGCAAATCCTCGATGGCTTTTTTGCTGCTCGCCTCGGCGGCGACAAAATACCCCTTGCCGCCGGCGTCGGTGATTTTTGCGAGACGGGCCTTGGCTTTTTCCTCGTTGCGCCCGACGAGGACGACCTCGGCGCCCGCGCCGGCGAGGCCCTCGGCCATCGCGCCGCAAAGTTCGCCCGTGCCGCCGATCACGACGGCGACCTTGCCGTTAAGGTTGAAGAGGGAATCGAGATATTGGGCTGAGGGCATGGCGATTTTTTTGGTTGGGTTGGGTGTTTGTTTTAGCTCCTGAAAGCCAGAAGAATGCCATGCCGCGGAACGCAAGGCAAGGCGCAAGAGTCTCGTGTCCGATTTTTCAACAACGCTCCCTTTCCCCGCGGTTTTTTCTCTCGCGATGCGCCCCGCCTGGGGTTCTCGTAACAGCCATGCCGGGCAAATCTTCCTCGATCAAAACCAGGGCGGCGCGCGCCGCTTACGTTGATAAAAGGCTGGCCGCGCTTTATCCCGAGACGCCGATTCCGCTCAAGCACGACGATGCGTTCACGCTGCTCGTGGCGGTTGTGCTGTCCGCGCAGTGCACGGACAAGCGAGTGAACGAGGTCACGCCCGGGTTGTTCGCGCTCGCCAGGACTCCGGAGCAAATGATGCGCCTGCCTGTCGGGGAAATCGCACGGATTATCAGGCCGTGCGGGTTGACGCCGCAAAAGTCGAAGGCGCTTTCGGGTCTCTCAAAAATCATTGTCGAAAAGCACAACGGACGGGTGCCGCGCACGTTTGAGGAGCTGGAGGCGTTGCCCGGAGTGGGACACAAAACGGCGTCGGTCGTCATGGCGCAGGCGTGGGGCGTGCCGGCGTTTCCGGTGGACACGCACATACACCGCCTTGCGTTTCGCTGGGGGCTGAGCGACGGGCGAAGCGTCGTGCAAACCGAGCGGGACTTGAAAAAGCTGTTCCCTCGGGAGCATTGGAACGCACTGCATTTGCGCATGATTTATTACGGGCGCGAACACTGCACGGCGCGCGGTTGCGACGGCACGGTGTGCGAAATTTGCCGAACGCTTTTTCCGAACCGCAAAAAGGCGGTGCGGGTGAGGAGCAAGTGATGAGCCATGCGGGCGCGGAGCCGCGAATGGTTCTCCTTGGTTTTGTCTGCGCGGATTTGTTTTTCGCGGTCTTAAATCACAGGGTCATGCCGCGTTTTTTGCTCATCCTTGCGGCGATCAAAATCAAGACGCATCCCGTCATGCCAAACGGCGCCATGAAGTAGAAATACAGCCCCCAGCCCATGTGCCCCTCGGGCGGCGTCCCGAGTATAAGTTCGTGCATGCGGCTGAACGCATCGAACACCCAGCCCTTGCCGTCGAGCAGGCGTCCGAGCAGGAAGCCCGCAAGCAGGCCGCCGAAATACTGGAACGAGTCGATCACGCCCGCAGCGAAGCCCGCCATTTTTCTGCCGCCTATGTCCATCGCCGCCGCCGTGCCGAGAAGCGAGTGCGTCGAGTTGGCGGTGAAGGCGATCAGGACAAAAAACACGATGACGCCGTTGAGTGTGCTCATTTGCGCCGCCAGGATGATGATGATCGTCTCGATAAAATAAATCACCGCCGCCACGGGCGCGCGACGCCCGTTGACAAACGTGTCGGAAATGTAGCCCGAAATCAGCGAGCCCGCCGACGCCACGATCGGAATCAACGTGCCCAGCAGGAAAAAATGCGTGCTCTTCAGGTCCGTGTTGAACACCTCCTGGATGTAGCGCGGGAACCACTGGTCCACGCTCTGGCGCACGGTGCCCGTGCACGCGTAGGCGAACGCCACCAGCCAAATCACCGGATTGGTGACGATGCGGAAAAACACATCCTTGATCGTCGGGTCCTTGCCCTCCTCCGCGCCGCCGTTCGCCACGGAGTCCGGCTCCTTCAAGTCGGCGATATGATACCCCGCCTCCTCCGGCGTGGCCTTCACGACAAACGCAAACACAAGCGCGACCAGCGTCGCGATGCCCGCGGGCACCCAGAATAGCCAGCGCCAGTGCAACGGATCGACATGGAACATGCCGAAAAGCGTGAACCCCGCGAGCAGCGAGGGCCCGAGCCAGAAGATTCCCAGCCGCCCGAGATTGATCATGAACCCGAAGATGCCGGAGAACTTGCCGCGCTCGCGCTTGTTGAACCAGGTGACGTTGATCTTGATGAAACCCGGCGAACCGAACGCCTGCAAATACCCGTCGATGCCGCGCAACATGATAAACAGGCCCAGCAGTCCCCAGAACGACGCCACGCCGAAGAGGATGTTCATGATCACGGTGCCCGCCGCGCCGATAAGCATGGCGCGCTTGCCGCCGAGCTTGTCGGCGAGCAGGCCGTTGATGATCTGCCCGCACCCGTAGGCGAACATGTTCACGGTGATGATCCAGCCGATTTGCTCGTTGGAAAAGCCGAACTCCGTGGCGATCGACTTGTTCGCTATCGAAAAATTATAGCGGCACATGTAGAACGACGTGTAGAGCAGGCCGATGACGCCCCAGTTCAAGCCTCGACGCGCGCGAAACCCCTTGGGGAGCTGGCGGGAGACGTTTAACCTGTGTTCGCGTTCGAGGTTTTCGGCGTCCATAAAAATCGCCACTCACTGTGCAATAACCGCGCAAAGTTGCACGCACTATTTTCGCAACAAAAACGCGAAAAACACTCCCGTGCGGAAAAAACAGGCGGCTCACGGGGAAAAAGCGCGCCTTTTTGCGAAATCCGACGGCAAACAAATATTTCTCGAAAAACCCATTGCCACGACGCCCAAACTTCTGACATGCAACTTTTTCTTGCACGTAGCGACAAGCCAACGCTTAACGTCCACAACCTACAGACAGCAATTTTTCACCAATGCTCATCCACTGTCCCCTCGAAACGACACCAAACGAAACACGCGTCACGCTCCTGCCCGATTCGGTAAAAACGCTTGTCGCCGCCGGCCTCGCCGTCTCCCTTCCGCGCGGTTTCGGCAAAACCTGCCTCATCCCCGATTCCGATTACGAAGCCGTCGGCGCCACCATGAGCGACGACGCCGGCGCCGCCCTCGCCTCCGCGGACATCGTCCTCGGCATCGCCGCCCCCACGCCCGAGCGCATCGCGCGCCTCAAGCCCGGCTGCCTCCACCTCAGCTTCCTCGACCCCTTCAACCAGTCCGCCCTCATCCAGACGCTCGCGCAAAAAAACATCAGCGCCGTGAGCCTCGAAATGATCCCGCGCTCCACCCTCGCGCAAAAAATGGACGTGCTCAGCTCGCAAGCCAACCTCGCCGGCTACGCCGCCGTGCTCCTCGCCAGCACGCGCCTCAACAAAATCTTCCCCATGATGATGACGCCCTCCGGCACCCTCTCGCCCGCGCGCGTGTTCATCGTCGGCGTCGGCGTCGCCGGCTTGCAAGCCATCGCCACCGCCAAGCGCCTCGGCGCGCGCGTGGACGCCTTCGACACGCGCCCCGTCGTCGAGGAGCAAGTCAAGTCGCTCGGCGCCAAGTTCGTCAAAATCGACCTCGGCGACACCGGCCAGACCGCGCAAGGCTACGCCAAGGAACTCACGCCCGAGCAAATCGAAAAACAACGCGCCGGCATGGCCAAGGTCTGCGCGCAATCCGACGTCATCATCACCACCGCCAAACTCTTCGGACGCAAATCGCCCGTCATCATCACCGACGAAATGGTGCGCGGCATGAAACCCGGCAGCGTCATCGTCGACCTCGCCGCGTCCGGCGGCGGCAACGTCGCGCTCACCAGGCCCGGCGGCGAGACCGTCACCGAAAACGGCGTCACCATCATCGGCCCCGAATGCCTGGAACGCACCCTGCCCCTCCACGCCAGCCAGATGCTCTCGGCCAACCTCACCAACTTCATCACGCACTTCTGGAACGCGAAGGAAAAACAGCTCCCCATCGACACCGCCGACTCGATCATGGGCGGCTGCCTCATCACGCACGGCGGCCAGGTCGTCCACCCGGGCTTCGCGCCCAAAACAACCGCCTGATTAACACTCGCGCTTTCCCAACGTCATCAAGGCTCCAAGTCTCTCGAAATAATACCGCCATGAGAATCCAACCTGAACACTCGCACATCCCCAACGGGGATGCATCCCTTAGCCCAGGGTTGGCGCGAGGAACTGCTTCTGGACGGAGCGGCGTTCTCCAGGACGCCGGACGCGACGAAGTCGCGCCCTGTTCAAGTGGCGAAAATCAAGGCATGGCGAGGCGCGTTGCGCCTCGTCCCGGCGTCCTGGAGAACGCCGCTCCGTTCCGCACGCGCTCTTCAATCAAAATTCTGGGATGCGCCCGTCGATCTGCCCGCAACCCCGTTGGGCTTCAAACAATGTCCCCTTCATTTCGCAAAAACTAATATTACAAAACACACGCTCATTTAACACACACATGGAAACACTACTGCTTCTCCTGTTCATCTTCACGCTCGCCGCGTTTCTGGGCTTCGAGCTGATCTCAAAAGTGCCGTCGCAATTGCACACGCCGCTCATGTCCGGTTCCAACGCCATCTCCGGCATCACCATCGTCGGCGCCATGATCGCCACCGCGCACATCGGCGGCGAGGCCGCCAAATGGATCGGCTTCGGCGCGCTCGTGCTCGCCACCATCAACGTCGTCGGCGGCTACGTCGTCACCGACCGCATGCTCGGCATGTTCAAGAAGAAGGACAAATAAGCCATGAGAGACATCGCCATCCAAATCGCCTACATCGTCTCGGCGGGCATTTTTATCATGGGCATAAAAATGCTCGGCTCCGCCACCACGGCGCGCCGCGGCAACCGCCTCTCCGCAATCGGCATGCTCCTCGCCGTCATCATCACGCTCTTCAACCAGGGCATCGTGAGCGCGGGCATCCAAGGCTACGCGTGGATCGCCGGCGGCATCGCGCTCGGCGCGCTCATCGGCGGCATCCTCGCCAAACGCGTCCAGATGACGGGCATGCCCGAAATGGTCGCCCTGCTCAACGGCTTCGGCGGACTCGCCTCGCTGCTCGTCGCCTGGGCCGAATACGCCACGCTGCCCGTGCTCGGGCTCCTCCCCGTTTCCGGCGAGATGCGCTTCACCCTCATCGTGAGCGCGCTCACCGTGATCGTCGGCGGCATCACCTTCACCGGCTCGCTCGTCGCCTACCTGAAACTCTCCGGAAAAATGTCCGGCCGCCCCTTCCTCTTCGCCGGGCAAAAGGCGATCAACTTTGTTGTCATGCTCGTGCTCGCGGCCGCCACGGTCGTGCTCGCGCTCGCCCTCAAGGACTACTCCGCCACGGCCTTCTACACGCTCATCGGCGGCGCGTTCCTGCTCGGCGTGCTCGGCGTGATTCCCATCGGTGGCGGCGACATGCCCGTCGTCATCTCGCTGCTCAACTCCCTCTCCGGCGTCGCCGCGTCCTTTGCCGGCTTCATCATCGGCAACACCGTGCTCATCGTCGCCGGCTGCCTCGTCGGCGCGAGCGGCCTCATCCTCACCGTCATCATGTGCAAGGCCATGAACCGCACGCTTGGCAACGTGCTCTTCGGCGGCTTCGGCGCGGCCTCGTCGGGCTCCGGCGGTGGCGCCGAGCAAGGCGAAATGAAAGCCGTCTCGACGGAGGACGCGTATTACATCCTCGAAGCCGCGCGCAGCGTCGTCGTGATCCCCGGCTACGGCATGGCCGTCGCGCAAGCGCAGCACGTCGTCAAGGAACTCGGCGAACTTTTGGAAAACAACGGCGCCGAAATCCGCTACGCCATCCACCCCGTCGCCGGCCGCATGCCCGGCCACATGAACGTGCTCCTCGCCGAGGCCGACGTGCCCTACGAGCAACTCGTGGAAATGGACAACATCAACCCGATCATGCCGACGGTTGACGTGGCGATTGTGATTGGCGCGAACGACGTCGTGAACCCGGCCGCCGCGACCGACCCGTCCAGCCCGATTTACGGAATGCCCATCATCAACGCGCACGAGGCGAAGACGGTTTTCGCGCTCAAGCGCGGCAAAGGCACGGGCTTCTCGGGCCTGGAAAACAAACTCTTCTTCATGCCCAACACCCGCATGATCTACGGCGACGCAAAGGCCACAGTCGCCGATCTGGTCAGCCAGATGAAGGGGTGAAGTGAATATCAAAAGATCCGAGCTACGATTTAAACCCCGCGAATATGGCTACGATGCTTCGGATCTTTTTATTTCTGACGCTGCTCATCCCCGGGTGGCAGCCTAATAGCTATGCTTACGATACCGAATTCGCTCTAGCCGCAGAGAATGCAGGAACCCGAGCGGCGGGCACAACACGGCTTGGCACTGTTCGGAATAATCCGGCTGATTGGAGATCGACGCGAGATTTGTGGGATGCGGGTGGCTACGGTGACATTCTGAGTCCTGCAAATCGTGCCGCTATAGGGAAAGGCAGGACGCCGGTTGTCGATAAGGCTTGGGTGCGGCACTTCCCCGAAGATGCAGGTCTTTTGGGTGAACGCATCCCGATGCATCATATCCAAGGAACCCCCGTCACTGTGCCATTGCCAGCAACTCGCCACTTGAACGCACATATGCCTGGTGGCTACCGTTACAACCCTGGTGGCCCGGGCGGCCAGATTCCGATTTATCCAGCACGAACTCAGTGAGTCTGAACTATGTCGTCCCAGATCACCTCCGATCATCCAAAGCAAAAACTTATCTTCTACATCGCGCAGGATTTTGGAGAAGATATCCCCCCAATCGTGCAACGAGTGGTTGGCGAGATTGCGCGTGGGCGAAACTGGCTAATTGGGCCGCCGCAGTTCATTGACGAAATCCACACATCGAACTTGGGAACATCCGTTCGAACTGTTGGAGGTGTTCTCTTGGTTTACTCTGCACTTCCTCCGTGGAAGCTGCCCATCGACACCGACAGGCAACACCTTGAGGAAGTCACATGGCTGGTTGAGGCACTGCGGCAGTTTTCTGGCGAGCACAACCTAGCCATCGAATTTGAACTCGACGGGACGTTTGTAGGCGCAGTGGAAGACGGGCGAATAGATCGAACGCTTGCCGAGGGTTTGCTTGGCGAGTGGCGCAGAGAATTAGACCAGCGAACCAACAGTTAGAGGAAGGTGAAAAAGGGCCGGGCCGAGTTTTGTTGGAAGGTGAAAAAGGGGCCGGGTCGTGTTTTGTAACTTTTTAGGAGCATGGCCGACGGACGCGAGAAAAGTCAGAAGAAAATTTTGAAGGAGGGTGAAAATGGGGACAGTGCGACGCCAAGGCCTTGCTCGGTGTCAGTGCTGGGTTTCGAGGAAGATACGGAGCGCCTTCGCCATGTCTTTTCCGAACAGGCGCGCGCGATCCGCTGTCACGGCGACGCCGTCCGTTGCGCCGATGTCCGCGGCGAGGGCGTAGGGTATCTCCAATGTCATGGCCGCGATCGTTTCGGGCAGGGTCATGAACCAGGTGTTGCATTTCACCAATGCGGGGTTCTTTGAGTTTTTGGCTATCCGGTTGTGGGATTTTTTGTAGTAGAGCGGGCTTTTTCTTTCCGCCTCAAGCAGGGAGCAATAGCGGTTCACATTGTCCGAAATCTTTTTGTTCAACTCGGCAGCCTCGGTGAAGAAGAAGATAGTTTTTCCTTTTTCGCTGGGGCAGTGCATGTCGAAGAGAACCGCGGGGCGGCCGTCGATCCATTCGGTGACTTGTTTTTTGAAGGCGCGGACGGTTGGGTGAATTTCCTTGGCGTAGTCGCGGTTGTGATCGTGGGGTTTGCGGTTCTTGCCCTGGTCGCCGTCCTCGACACCGTCCTTGTCCATGAACGGCACGATGAGGAAGTCGGCGTGTTCGCGCAGCCAGCGGCCGTCGGGGGTGTCGGAAAGGATGGTGTCAATGATGCCCTCAAGGGCGTAGCTGGCCATCGTCTCGCAGGCGTGGTGTCTTGCGGTGAGAACAACTTTGAAGCCGCGCCTTGGGTTTTGCCCGGCGATGCGGAGCAACTCGGCATTTCTGCCCTTGGTTGTTTTGCAGAGCGTGCCGATTTTTAACGCGGGGTTTGTTTTGTGTGTTTTGAGGAAGGCGTTGAGTTCCTTTTCGGTGTAATTGGGGCTGAGGCTGAAAAACACCTCCGTGTCATCCTTGCCGAATGTGTATTTGAAGGCGGAGGAGACGGCTGAGTAAGGGAGGTTGCCGGTTTTGTTGTAAAGCCACGCCCATGTTTTTCCGCCGTCCTTGCTGATCGCCGGGCCGAGGTAGCTGATGATTTTGTCGTCGAACTGGAACTCCAGCGTTTTGCCCTGCGCGCCCCGGACGCGGAACGACCAGTAGAACCATCTGCCCTTGGTGTCGCGCAAGTCCTGCCTCAGTCGCACGACGCTCTCGCCGGCATCGACGACGATGATGTTGCCGCCGGGGAAGCCGGCGTCGATTTCGACTTTTGTTTTTTCGGCTGCGGACGCGACGGCGGTGGAGCCGGCAAGCAGGACAATCGCAAGGAATGATGACAGGATGTGTTTTTTCATGGGGGTGGTTTTGTTGATTGATGCGTGCGAGCCGGGAATGAAACGGAGTGGGAAGAAAAGCCGGAAGCGCGCAACCAGACCGCCGACTATGGCAACTAACGAAAAACAGAACAACGAAACGAAGGGGGCCGCGCAAGGCCGCAAAAAGACGCCGCGCGAAACCTGGCGAGGAGCGCGCTTTTGCAAGGCCGCCTAATGACGGCCGGAATTGCAAGATAACGCTTGTGCGTGGAAATAAAAACGGGAGCATGCACGGCGCATGAATCCCCCCAAAAAACAGTGCGAAGGAAGCGCTGGCGCGCTCCAAAACAAGCATCGGATAATGCCGCGTTTCTTGACGCTTTTTTCCAGTCTTCTCCTCGCCGCGGCGTGCGGGGCCGCCAGCTCCGCCGTTGCCGGGACGGTAAAGACTAAAATCGATGTGTTCGACCTGATACGCGACGGACGGACGGAGATTCACTTGGGGCCGGCCAAAGACCTGAACGACCCGCCTTCGGAGATATTCAGGATGCGGGACGGAGCGTTGCACATCAGCGGGCGCGGCTACGGATACCTGGCAACGAAACAATCGTTCGGCGACTATCATCTTGTGGTTGAATTTAAGTGGGGGCCGAACACTTGGGGCAAACGCAAGACGCGCGCCCGCGACAACGGCATTCTCTATCATATAACGGGACCGCACGGCGCGCTGGGCAAGACGTGGCCGGCCTGCTTCGAGGCGAACATCATCCAAGGCGGCATGGGGACCTTCTGGTGCTGAATGCCAAAACGGAGGATGGCGCGAAACTTACCCACCGCGCGGACTGCGAATTCGAGTTGGATCGCGACGGGGAGAAGCGATGGAGGAAGGGGGCCCCGCGCCAAGCCGTCACCAAAGGACGGATAAATTGGGAGAAACGCGATGAGGACTGGAAGGACAGTCTCACCTTTGCGGGGAAACACGATTTGGACGCGCCTGTCGGCGGCTGGAATCGCCTGGAGGTGATCGCGAGGGGCGACACGGTGACCCACATTTTCAACGGAAAGCTGGTCAATGAAGCGTTCGCGATGTCACCGCATGCGGGCAAGGTGGGCATCCAGACGGAAGGCGCGGAGACAATCGTGCGCCGCTTCGAGCTGTGGCCGTTGGACACATTCGAGGAAAAATGGCCGCCCGCGCCGTGAACCGGCGCGTGAAGGCGTGATTCGGGATGACTGACGGATGAGAGAAGTCATGAGGCAGGGCATGCCTTGCCTTTGACGTTCGTCCATTACCGCCCCCAGCCATCGCCGCCGCCATCAGCCAGTTTCCGGCATGAACGTGGGGAAGACGATGCCTGTTTCCCGCGTATAATTTCCGAGAACCTGCGTGATGTGCAGCTCGCAGTTTTTCGCCCCGATCGCATACATCGCATCCACCAGCCGGCGGGATTCGGACGGGACAAGCCAGACCGGCGAGCAACCGCGATGGAATCCGAGCTCCCCGCGCACCAACGCCGCCGCCAGCTCCTCGTTGCGAGCCACGCCGGGGCCGAGCATATTGCTCCCGGGATCATTGACCGAGGCGAGAAAACCGCCGAGCCCGCCATCCGGCCCGACCAGCACGCTCATGTGCCAGATGCCGCCGGGATTGCGCAGAAAGAAATGATAATCCTTTTCGCGCTCAATGTGCGCGAGCTCCCTTTCGAGCGCGACGATTTGCGGGATGTCCCCGACAGTCGCGTCGCGAAAAGTCCAGCCTTGCGGCGCGGCGACATCGAAACCGGTTTCGGGAACCCTGACCGTCATGTCCTGAAAAAACCGCGTCGGCACAAACCCCGCCTTGTTGTAGAGGGAGAACGAATCGACATTGGTCGCCGCCGACACAAGCCGCACGGGCAGCCCCCGCCGCTTCGCATCGCCGATGATATGCCGGAGCATCAGTGAGGCGACGCCGTTTCCAAAAAAATCGGGATGCGTGTTCATGATGCCGAGGGCGACATGCGTGGGCCGCGGGTGAAAAAAACACACGCCCGCGATGCGGCCGGACGAGGTTTCCACGGCCATCACGCAACAGCCGGGATCGAGGTCCTCGTAAACGCGCGGAAACAGCCGCATCGTTTCCCAGCCGCCGCTCACGAGCCGGTAGCCGCGGTTCTTTTCATACCAAAGGTTGAGCGAGGCATGGATCAACCGGGCAACCTCGTCCCAATCGCCCGCCTGCATGAGTCGTGTTTCAAAAGTCGGCATGGTAATCGAAAGATCAAACTGCGGCGCATATACTTTGGGAACTTGGGCGCAAAGGAAAGCGCAAAGCCCCGCGCGGCGGGCTGGCCTCCCAGCGCAAACCCGAATCCACGCTTGCGCCCTGGGAGCGCGGGCATCCTGCCCGCAAGACGGCGCGGCACACCGCGCCGCGCAAGCCTCCAAACCGGCGGGCAGGATGCCCGCGCTCCCGGGTTTTAATTTGAGAGGCGCCCCCTATGCGGCCAACAGCCGCATTTTAGACGTGACCAAGCACACAGTCATGCCACCCTAGGCGAATTCATTTTTGAAAGACTCTAATTCCAGTTTTCACATGGCAACCAACAGCAAAAAACAAAAAAACACCGCTTCCGGAAAAACAGCCGCGTCGAAAGACGCATCCTGGCCAAACTCCCCCTGCCCCAGCCCGGAAACCACCTCGCCCTTTGACGCCGCGAGCACGGGCAAATTCAAGCAAGCCATCTTCCGCCACCTCACCTACACCCTGGCCCGCGACCTCCACTCGGCCCAACCGCACGATTGGTGGATCGCCACCTCGCTCGCCGTCCGCGAGCACATCCTCTCGCGCATGATCTCGACCCAGGCCGTGCACAATCGCGGCAATGTTCGCCGCCTGTATTATTTCTCCCTCGAATACCTCATGGGACGGCTCACCGAGAGCAACCTCTACAACACCGGCCTCTACAAAGCCGCCCGCGAGGCCATCAAGGACCCCGACATTCCCGTCGATTTTGAAACCATCCTCAACGAGGAATCAGACATGGGCCTCGGCAACGGCGGCCTCGGGCGCCTCGCCGCCTGCTTCCTCGACTCGCTCGCCACCCTCGATTTGCCCGCCATCGGTTACGGCATCTATTACGAATTCGGCCTTTTCCGCCAGGCGTTCGTCAACGGCTCCCAAGTCGAGCATCCCGACTCGTGGATGATGGGCGGCACGCCCTGGGACATCGCGCGCCCCGAAAACAAAGTCACCATTCAAATCAGGGGTCGCGTGGAAAACGTCTTCGACGACCGCGGCAACTACCGCCCGCGCTGGGTTGACACCGACTCAATCATCGGCATCCCCCACGACATCCCCGTCGCCGGCTACGACACCAACACCGTCAACTTCCTCCGCCTCTGGGCCTCGCAATCCGCCTCCGAGTTCGACCTCGCCGCGTTCAACTCCGGCGGCTATGTCGAGGCCGTCCGCGAAAAGGCCGTCACCGAAACCATCTCGAAGGTTCTTTACCCCAACGACAAAACCGAAAACGGCAAGGAACTGCGCCTCATCCAGCAATACTTCTTCGTCGCCTGCTCCCTGCGCGACATCATGCGCCGCCACTTCCGCAACCCCGAGAATTCCTGGGACAACTTCCCCTCCAAAATCGCCATCCAACTCAACGACACCCACCCCGCCGTCGCCATCGCCGAGCTCATGCGCATCCTTCTCGACGAGGAGGAAATGCAATGGGAAAAAGCCTGGGGCATCGTCACCAAGGTCTTCGCCTACACCAACCACACCCTACTTCCCGAGGCGCTGGAAAAATGGAGCATCGGCCTCTTTGACCGCGTCCTCCCTCGCCACCTCCAGATCATCTACGCCATCAACGACCGCCTCCTCCGACTCGTCGAGGCGCGCTGGCCCGGCGACGACGGCAAAAAACGCGACTGCTCCCTCATCGAGGAAAACGGCGGCAAATCCGTGCGCATGGCCAACCTCTCCGTCGTCGCCTCGCACGCCGTCAACGGCGTCGCAGCGCTCCACACCGAGCTCCTGAAAAAACACCTCTTCCCCCAATACGACGAGCTCTTCCCCGGACGCTTCCAAAACAAAACCAACGGCATCACCCCCCGACGCTGGCTCCTCGACTGCAACCCCGGCCTCTCGCAACTCATCACCGACACCCTCGGCACCGACCACTGGCCTTGCGACCTCGACCTGCTTCGCGGCCTCGAAAAACACGCCGACAAACCCGCCTTCCAAAAGGCGTTCATGGAAGTCAAGCGCGTCAACAAAAACGAACTCGCCGCCATCATCAAAACCGATTGCCAGATTGAAGTTTCGCCCGACGCGCTCTTCGACGTGCAAATCAAGCGCCTCCACGAATACAAGCGCCAGCACCTGAACCTGCTTCACATCCTCGCGCTCTACCGCCGCATCCTCCAGAATCCGAACCTCGACATCGTCCCCCGCGTCTTTGTGTTCGGCGCCAAGGCCGCGCCCGGCTACGACCTCGCGAAAAACATCATCCGAGCCATCAACGTCATCGGCGCGCACATCAACGCCGACACCCGCATCGGCGGCAAAATCAAGGTCGCCTTCCTGCCCAACTACCGCGTTTCGCTCGCCGAAAAGATCATCCCCGCCGCCGATCTCTCCGAGCAAATCTCCACCGCCGGCAAGGAAGCCTCCGGCACCGGCAACATGAAGCTCGCCCTCAACGGCGCCCTCACCATCGGCACGCTCGACGGCGCCAACGTGGAAATCAAGGAGGAGGTCGGCGACGAAAACATCTTCATCTTCGGCATGAACGTCGACGAAGTGGAGGCCCTCCGCGCCAAAGGATACAACCCGTGGAACTATTACAACGCCGACGAGGAACTCCGCGCCATCATCGACTGGATTGGCTCGGACTATTTCACGCCCGGCGAGCACGGCGCCTTCGCCCCGCTGCACAACAGCCTGTTGAACGGAGGCGACCCCTTCATGGTGCTGGCCGATTTCCGCGCCTACAGCGATGCCCACGAAAAAGTGGACGCGCTCTATCGCGACAAAGCCAAGTGGGCCCGCGCCGCGATCCTCAACACCGCCCGCGTCGGCAAGTTCTCAAGCGACCGCACCATCCGCGAATACGCCGAGGACATCTGGAACCTCCCCTCGGTAAAAGCCTGAGCGCGATTGTTCTGTCGCATTTGAGGCAGGGCGAACCGTCCCGGTAAACCGTAACATCCCCGGTTCACCGGGACGGTTCGCCCAGCCAAAAGGCATGTCCTCGCGACAATTTAAACCAAAACAGCACTAACACCCGAAACGCCGAAAGCATCGCGTTTGGCGTTCAAAAAACAGGGGCGACATTCCTCCTCCTCTATTCAGCCCCCGACTGCTTTTCGGCAAAAGTGTAGGTGGTGTCGAGAACGAGGTCGGTGTTTTTGGTGACAAAAACGCGCACTTTTATTTTGCCCGTTCGCGCGCCGGGGACTTCGGCCTGGGCGTGACCGAGAATGCGACGGCCCTTGTTCTTCTTGTTTTTGCCATCGCCGGTAAAATCCACCCGCTCACCGCGCTCGAGCCGGGCGAGTTGTTCATCCGTAAAGTTGATGCTCAACCGGCCGCTTTCGCTGAAGAAAAAAAACGGCACAACGCTGGCCTTGTATTCGGCTGTGTAAACTTGTCCCCCGCTCCGCACAAAGGGCGTCATCGTGAACGTAACGCTGCCGACATAAATCGAAGTTTTGACCTTCGGTATGAGAACCGTATCGTAGTGAGAGGGGGCGGGAGAGGAAAAGGCTGAAGAAATGAAAAACTGAAGGGCTGGGAGAAGAAGAGTTATGCCAATGTATAAAATTGCTCGTTTATGAAATTTGCGAGGAGTGTTGTCTGAATGGTCACTCATGAGATATGATAAGATTAATGATGAGCATACCAATAATACGCGCGTCCAGTGTCACGATTATAGAGAAACGTATAACCGCCGCCATTATTCCGTTGCTCCTGATGAAATAATCCCTTGTCCGCTTTAACTTCGGTGGATTCATAATCGGCAAGACTTTGAATTTCTTTATTTCTTTTTTCAGGCCAGATTAAAATTGGCCTCACGGATTTTGGCTCTTGGATTTCTTGAAGTATGCGACCTTTTTTCTTCGCAAATTGCACAAATTCCGACTCGGAAATGGCAAATTCATATTCTTCACAGAACATTATTTTTACGTAGGTAATGTCACTGGCAGATTTCGGCAAATAACGCACATTGGCAACGTGTTCGCCCGCCTCTCTGCGATTCAGCTCGCGATAAAACAGGCCGCACAAACCCGCCACCAGCAGGAAGCCGGCAATAACCATCCCAATGATGATTTTTTTCATGCGTTAATTGGGAATAGAAAAAAGCACGGAATTTTTCCGTGCTTTTGCCTCCCCCTTTACCGTGCGATAAGTTTTAGGAACTCCTCGTTGTTTTTCGTTTTTGAGAGGCGCATGATCATTGTCTCGGTCGCATCCTCGATGCGCTGCTGCACGAGGGCGCGGCGGAAGAAGTGGATCGAGTCGAGATTCTTCGCGTCGATGAGGAGTTCCTCGCGGCGGGTGCCGGAGCTGGCGATGTTGATGGCGGGCCAGAGGCGCATCTCGGCGCACTTGCGGTCGAGCACGAGCTCCATGTTGCCGGTGCCCTTGAACTCCTGGAAAATGATGTCGTCCATGCGGCTGCCGGTTTCGACGAGCACGGAGGCGACGATGGTGAGCGAGCCGGCTTCCTCGGTGTTGCGCGCGGCGGCGAAGAGCTGGCGCGGTTTTTCCATCGCGCGCGAGTCAATGCCGCCCGACATGGTCTTGCCGCCGTGGCGCGCGTTGTTGTGGGCGCGGGCAAGGCGGGTGATCGAGTCGAGAAAAAGCACGACATCCTTGCCCGTTTCCACGAGGCGCTTGGCGCGCTCAATGCAGAGGTCGGCAACGCGGATGTGGTTTTCGATTTGCTCGTCGTTTGAGGACGCCCAGATTTCGGCGGCCACGGAGCGTTTAAAGTCGGTGACTTCCTCGGGGCGTTCGTCAACGAGGAGGATCATGACGTGGCACTCGGGATTGTTTTCGAGCACGCCGAGCGCCATGTCGCGCAGGAGCGTGGTTTTGCCGGTGCGCGGCGGCGCGACGATGAGGCCGCGGGTGCCCTTGCCAACCGGGCAGAAAAGATCGACGGCGCGCGTGGTCATGCGCTCGTCCTTCGTTTCCATGCGGAGCATTTTTTCGGGCGAAATGGTGGTGAGGGAGTTGAAGTCGAACTTGGCGCGGCGCTCGTCGATTTCGAGGCCGTCCACTTTTTCGATGAACTTCATCTTGGGGTTCGGAAATTTGCCCTCGGCGGGATACGCGGTGCCGCTGATGACGGAGCCGGTGCGCAACTTGAAGCGGCGAATCAATTCCTTCGGCACAAAGACATCGGTCGGCCGGCGTTTGCCGTAGCGCGCGAGGTCGAGGAGCTGGCCGTTGCCGCCTTTTTGCGTGTCGATGTCGAGCACGCCTTCGACGCGAATCGTATTGTCGGGTTTTTCCGGCTTGGGCTCGGGTGCGGGATTTGCCGCGGATTCGGGATTTGTCGCGGGAGCTTCGGCGGCGGGGGCGGCTTGTTGCGCGGGCGTCTTTTCAGGCGCGTCGGACGCCGGAGTGTCTTTTTTGTCCATTGTAGTGCAAGGTGTTGATAGTAAGAGAAAAGGTGAGAACCAAATCGGTTGATGGTCGATTTCCGCGTCGGAATGTGAAGGCGCATCTTTACAAATGCAGGGCCTTTCAAGCCAACAATAAGCCGCACCAAAACGTGTCGAACAAAGGCATTAATCAATTACTCCGGAATCCGGATTTTTAAGCATTCGGCGAAACTTCAGCGCCAGGCAAATCGTGGAAATCTGAAGGCACATGAAAGGCTTTATGCATGCCGTGTCAACAACCCAGAGTTTTTTTTGGCGGCCAAAGAGCTCATTGCTCCTTGCTTAGCACCACCGGCGTTTGCTCGGCCTTGCGGATGGTTTCGAAGAAATCGCGCACGCTGGCGTAATCGGCGGCGGGGATTTCCGCTGCGTTCATCACGAGCGTGCGTTGATATTTCACGTGGTGCGTCGCGGCGTCATACGTGCACACGGCCTTGTAGCTTCCGAAGGGCGTTGCTGTTTCCACCAGCGGCGGCAGTTCATCGACTTGAAATCCCCGCGGAATGTAAATGTCGCTCAGCTCACTGTAGGAACGCGGCTCAAGCACGACCGGATGCGTCCGCTCGGGTTTTGTGAGCGGAACAAAATCGCGACGGCTCACAATCGCCGGCTTGAAGATCAGCAGCTTCCCGCGCATGGACTGCCCGTAACCCGGCGCGGCGAAATCCACCGTCATCTTGAACCTGCCCTGCTGTTGTTCGTCAACCGCGTCCACTTTTGAGATTTTCGCCGCGCGCACGGTGTCGTTGACCCATCCGCGAATCACCTCGTCAAACTTCACCCTGGGCAGGCGATGAATCGCGCGCGACCTCGCGGCGGCCTGCCCCGTGTATTGCTCGACGATGCGCCCGCCAATCGAGCCCGACTCAAAAACCTGCGCGGTGATCGTGCGATCCAGATGATTCGCCATCGGCGAGGTGAACGGCAGTCGCACCAGCCCGCCGTTTTCGCCCGCGAGCACAAACACGAGCGAGCCTTGCTGGTTGTAATCCAGATCGCCCAGCGGCGTGTAGGGATCGGTGGGGTCAAAAAACAGCAGCCTTCCGAGCGCGGGATGCTCCACGATCATCGGCGAGCTGATCGAGGGATCATCAATCTTGATCGCAATGATGGCATGGTTGAACTGCATCGGCGTCGGCCATGCCTCGGTCACAAAATACCGGTCGCCCGAGTAGGCTGTCACCGCATGCGATTCGATGCCCGCCGCGGTGAGCATTGCGCGCAAAAGCGCGGTCTTGTCCTTGCAATCGCCGTAACCGGTTCGCAGCACCTCGGCGGCGTTGCGCGGCGTGTAACCGCCGCCCCTGCCCACGTTCATGGCGATCTGCACATAGTTGATGCCCTGCGCGTGGCGCGCCAGCGCGTCGATGCGCTCCCAAAGCCCGGGGCCCGCCGCCGCCAGCAATTCGCGGGTCTTGGCCCCGACTGTCGCGTCGGGCGTGCTGGGTTTCACATAAAGCGCGGAATTATACAGGGAAACCGCCTTCCAGTCGGGAAACGTGATGCGCGGCGGATTCCTCATGTCCGGGGGCGGCATCAGGTCGATGTTCATGCGCGGCGCGACCTTGGAGGGAGAGGGGCTGAGAGGCTCGATCTTGAATGCCGGCAAATCACGCAGTTCCCATGTGTGGGTGTTGCCCTTCACCACGGGCTGGACGGGCGCGTGGTTGATCATGCTCGCCACGAGCGACCAGCCCTTCGGAATCTTGTAGGTCACGCGAGACAAGGCAACCGGCTGTGTTGTATGAAAAGACCAGATGTTTTGCCCAAACACGCCCTTGTCTTCCACCGTGTATTCACAAGCGAAAACACAATCCTCAAACGCGTCGGCGTAGGCGGAAAACCTGACCTCGCGCGACTCGGCGTAAACGGCCTCGGAGGATGCCGCGATATCCACGGTGTCGTTTTTTGCATAAGTTTTCCCCTCGCCGTCGGGCCGCACCAGCCACGCCTTGAAGCTGGTGACTTTGTCGGTGGATGAATCGTAACTAATGATCGCGCCCGCGGACGATCGTCCGTCGCGCGTCACCACACGCACCGCGCGACGGGTCTTGGTGGTCATGCGCCCGCTGGAGGAAACCTCGCAGATTTCCTCGTCATGCAGCACGATCGCCGAGGTGTCCTTTTCCAGCGGCGCCTGCCGTTGCGAGGCCTCGGCCAGCCACGACGGCAGCTTTAGCTTCGCGGCTTGGGCGCACGGGAAAAGGACTAGCATCGCGCAGGCCGTCAATAATGGGCGTTTAAGTTTAATGAACATGTTTTAAATCGTGTTGATATGAGGCGCGTCTATTCCCCCAAGCGAAGGATCAGTGTGTGCGAGTCCCTGGAATGCACGGTGTCGAATATGTATTTGACCGCCTTGTAGGCCTCGGCGGGCACGAGCAACGGCGCAAAGGCAAACTCGCGCGTGTATATTATTTCGTTGGTCTTTTTTTTCAGCGCGATGCTGGTTTTATAATAACCCCAATTTCCCGGTTCCAAATTAACCGGCGCGCTGCCCTCCTCCAGTGCGAAACCTGCGGGAACCTGAATCGTGACCTCGTCCTTGAAAGACTCGCCGTATCTGAAAAACATATTGTGCGTGCGCGTGCTGCGCGTGAACCGGGCCGGCTCGCCCTTGGTGAAAAAGCACGGCTGCATGAAAAGCCGCCGCCCCGTGCGCTCGGCATAACCGGGAACCTTGACGCTGTATGTGAGCACCAGCGGCTTTAATACATCGCTTGAATTGGTCACATTGATGTCCGACAACTCCGCGTTGGGCAGCCTCGCCCGCACGTCTTCTTTCACGAGCTCCTCAATCTTCTGATCGGTCTCGTTGTGAAACTGGTAGCGCGCGGTAATCTCGGCCTGCCCGCTGTATTCGATGGTCACATCGCCGAACAGAGTGCCCTCTTCATTGAGGCGCAGTTTTGCGGTGCGTTTCGTGAGCGAGCGTTTGGCGGATGTCATGGCCGTCGTTATCCACTCCACGCCCTTCGGCATGACGATCAAGGCGGGCACGCCCTCGTTTTGCCAGCGCAGCATGCCGGTGCCCACCATGTTGTGCGAGGGATCATACATGCGCCATCCCTTCTCGAGTTTCACGGCGATGAATATCTCGTTGAGGTAATACTCGATTGGCAGCGTCATTTTGAACACGCCGTCGTTGCGGTTGGCGCAGAGGGCGATGCGCGCGTCAATGCCCGCCGCGCGGGCGAGCGCGACAAACAGCACGGGAATATCGTCGCTGTTTCCGAGCCCGGTCTTGATCAACTCGCTTGGGGACCGGTCGCGCATGGCGCGAATGTTTTTATCATGCCCGCCCTTCGGCGTGTAAATCCAGTAATTGACTATGTTCGCGCGGCAATAGTCGTTGATGCGGGCCAGTTTTTCCTCGGGACTTGTCGCATTCGCAACGATGCGCGCCGCCGTCTCCCTCACGAGCTTGCTCGGTTTTTTGGCGTAACGCTCAACCCTTTTGCCCGCAGCCCTGGCAGTTTTCTCCCAAAATGCCTGCGCGGTCTGCCCGCGCATTACCGGATAAAACAATATCCACGGCTGCGCGTCCTGATCGGGCGCCATGCAGGATTCGGCCACATGCGCGGGCAGGTTTTTCAGTTCAATACAATTGAAACCGTCATCGTCGTGCCGGACCTTCATTTCGTCGCATTTGTAAAAATAGGCCATTGTCTTGTAGCTGGCCGCGAGCGGCGCGGGTTTTATCCGGAAAACGGCGTGCCGTGTGGGTATCTCGCTCAGAAAATAGAAACGGGCCGCGACAATGTTGTCATTCGCGGTAATGCAGTATTTATACTCGGCGATATCGCCCGGTTCGAGTTGGGGAAATGAAAAGGAGCGTGTGCGCGCCTTTTTGCCGCCATACCTTATGGCGACACGATCATAAAACGCCTTTTCATCGACGTTGATGATCGTTCCGTCGGGCTTGATCACACGAGCCTCCGAGGTGACAAAGCGCTCGTCGGATTCGCATGGGATGTCCACTTTGGTGAATTGCCCGACGCCTTTTTCATCGAAAATTTTGATTCGAAAATACTCCTCGGTGGAGGGCGCAATGTATTCGCTATCGTCGATTTGCCTCACCCTGTGGAGTATCTCCGCGCCCGCCTCGGGATCGATCGTGGAGGCCGTCGCGGAAAGCTCCTCCGGCGTCGGCGCGATCCAGCCAGCAAAGACGAGGGCGCGCTGGTGCTCCGGGATTTTGTCAAAGGCGCGGGCGGATGGATGCGCCGGAAACGTCGCTAGAAAACAAAGGGCGGCAGGGAGTTTGAGTGTTTGAAACATACTGCGATTACAAAGATTATTTGTCGAATGAACACCGGTGGAAGCGGTCGCGCATGGCGGGTGACGGCTTTATTCGCCCGCGCGGATTGTGAGCGTGTGCGAGTCCTGAAGGTGCACGAAGTCGAAGATTCTTTTGACGTCGGAATACTTCGCCGCGGGCATGTGCACGGGCAGGAATTCGAAAATGCGATTATAGATGATCGTGTTCTTGGTGCGGTTGTGGGCGATCTCAATGCTGTAACGCCCCCATTTTGTGCGATCCACCACTTTGGGAGACGAGCCCTCCTCGATCTTGTAGCCCGCCGGAAGCGCGATCACGACGTCATCCTCATCAAGCGAGGGATCGATCGTGGACGCCACGGCCTCGCGGTCCTCGTCGGTTATGGGCAGCCAGTCGAGCGCGCGAAGAAACGGGATGGTCGCGACAAATAAAAACACCGCAAAAAACATCCGCATCGGTCCGCGCAACAGGGGCGCAAAAAAAGACAGGGGCAACATGCCATAATTTTTGTCGGCAAATTATTGTGATTTAAAGCCCGCATTTTCGAAAAAACGACAGTTGCAAAAACCTTCACCAGACAAACTCAAAGCGAACGGCGAGGCCTCAAGCCTCGCTTTTGCCGCTTGTCGCGCCCGCACATAAAATTGCCCCTAAAATCGAGACCCCGTGCTCGCATGTTGACAAACCGCGTTTCAGTCTGCTTTCTCCTCATCTTTTTCCAATGAGCATTCTTCTCACAGTAGGTATTCTTATCCTGGTTTTCGTCTCCATCATTGTCGTGCTTCTTGTTCTCATGCAACGCGCCAAGAACGACGGCGGCGTCGGCGCTGCCATGGGCGGGGGCATGGCCGAGGCCACCTTCGGCGCCGAAACCAGCAATGTGCTCAGCAAGGCGACCATCAAGGGCGCGGTCATCTTCTTTGTTTTGGCCTTCGCCCTTTACCTCGGTTACATCTATATGGCTAACCGCGCCACCTCGGGCGTTCTCGCTCCCGAAATCGCCGCACCCGCCGCGCCTGTGACATCGCCGCAAAACACGACCGTGGAGGCAACCCCCGCCGCGACTCCGGCGGGCACGCCCGCGCCGGAAGCTCCCGCGCCCGCGCAACAATAACGCGGCACTCGCGCCACCAGCCATTGTCACAAACACAATGACCACCGGCGGCAAAACCATCACGGGGCAGGCGATTATTTTCGCCTGCCTTTTCTGCATCCTCGGCGCGCCGCACGCCTTCGCCCAATCGCGCAGCATCACGCCGTCCGTTCCCGATTACCGGCAGGCCGCGCCCGTTGACCAGGACAAGGGCAGGACGATCCTCGAAGCCATCCGCACAAGCGCCATCGACGGCGATTTTTATTTCGAGTTTCAACTCATCCTGCGCCCAAAGGGAACCAGCACGCGCACGATCATCCCCGGGCGCATGTGGGGCAGTCGCAACGAACGCGGGCCGGTCACGCGCATCACACTCCGCCCCGGCTCGCAAAACGACGAGCGCGAACTCCTCGTCCAGAGCGGCCCGCAAAGCACCGTGTGGACTTATTCGCGCAACAACGCCAAGGCCGCCGCCGCGCAACTCAACCCCTCGGCGATGTTCGAGCCGCTTGCGGGCACGGACCTCAGCGCCTTCGAACTCCAAATGCCCTTCATCCACTGGAACGACCACACCTACGAAGGATTGAGATCGGGCAACTTCCGCGTCACGCACGCGTTCCTGATGCGCCCGCCCGCCGAGATTGCCAACGCGCGGCCCGACCTGACCGGCGTGCGCCTTTATTACGACGAAGGCTATCGCACGATCACCGTCTTTGAAATCCTCGGCCCCGGTGGCGCCGTGAAAAAAACGATGCGCCTGAAGGATTTTCACAAAGTGTCCGACATGTTTTTCCTGCGCAAAGCGGAGCTCCGCAACGAAACCACGGGCAACGGCACCGACTTCAACGTGTTGCTCACGGGCGTGAAACTCGATCTTCCGCGCGACATCTTTTCGCCCGAAAAACTATCCATTTCCGTCGAGCCCCCTCCGCTCAAAACACTCTGGAAATCGCGCTGAGCCCGCGCCCCTTCGGCGCGCTCACGCCAGCCACTTCGAGCAATCAAAACCCCGTTCGCGGCAAAACTCCAGCATGTCGGCCGCCGGCGGCGCGCGAAAAACATAATCCACGCCCGCAGCCCTCAAGTCGATCTCCGCGCAGTGCAGCGCCTGCCGCGCCATCAGCAACCGCCCCGCCAGTTTCGGCGTCCATCCCGTCTCAATAAACTCAAGAAACAAACGCGCGTCGGGACCGTAGATTTTGTCGCCGACGAGCGGATGCCCGAGCCATTGCGCGTGCGCGCGGATTTGGTGCTTGCGCCCGGTTTCCGTGATCACTCGCGCGAACGTGAAACCGCCCGAACATTGCAACGGCTCGAACCGCGTGCGCGCCGACTGCCCCTGCCCCGCGCGCACGACCTTGTTTTTAATCGCGACCGGACAATCGTAATCGGGACCAAGCGGTTGATCAACCGCGACCGCCTCGCGCAGCTCGCCGCATAGTATCGCAAAGTATGCTTTGCCATACTTCCGATTTTGCGCGGCCATCTGCAAACGCCGCGCCGTCCTTGGATCGCGCGCATACACCACCACTCCGCTCGTCTCGCGATCCAGGCGAAAAATCAAGTGCGCCGCCGCGTCGCCGAAATGCTCGCGCACCGCGCCCGACAGGCTCGACCACGGGCCGTCCTTCGACGGATGGCACGGAATGTCGCCCGGCTTGTTGATTGCGATAATGCGCTCGTCCACATGCATCACGCACGCAACGAGCTCGTCGCGCGTGAGCTTCTTGATCACGCCCTCGCCGTGCTCCTTCGCGCGCCGCACCCAGGGGCCGATTGGCTTTTCGTAATCAGCACTCATAACGGGAGCACAGACATTCCTGTCCGTGCCATATTGATAAACGCGTTCACTTGTAACTCCGCGTCTTTTTCCACTCGGCGCGTTTTTCGAAATCAAACGTCGGTTTCGGCGCGTTCGCGTCGGCTGGCTCGTGGTCGCGCGAGAAGGCGAGCACGGTGACTTGTCCGCGCGTTTTTTCATCGAATGCGCTTTTCAGGATTTCGACGGCGCGCGCCTTCGTGAGCTTGTCAAGCGCGGCGAGTGTTTGCGCGCGGCGCTCCCAGTCCGCGTTGTAATCGTAGGCGAGCGCGTAGAGGCGGCCGGCGCGCTCGTCGATTGATTTGTCTTTTTCCTCAAGGCGCGAGCGTGCGCCGGCGATGATCTGCGCCCACGCGGCATCGTCGAGCGCGGCGAGTTGACCGGGCAGCGTGTCGATGAACGCGAGCGCGCGTTTCTCCAATTCGTCCGCCGGATGATTGCCCGACTGAATGATAAAATAGGCGATGCTCTCGGTTTTCCCGGACGACGCGCCGCCGCTGACGATGTAGCCGAGTTGCTGGCGCGTGCGCAGTTCCGTGAAGAACGGTTCCGCCACAAATATGCCGAGCGCGCCGGCCGCCGCGCGCATCTCCGGCGAGGTGTCGCCGAGTTTGTAGCGCAGCACCATGGCGGAATTGTTGACGATGAGCTTCTCGCTCGCGCGCACCTCCGCGCCCGCCGCAATCTCCAGATAACGATCCCGCAGCAGCGCGCTTTCGGGCGCGGGCTTGTGGCTGCGGAATTTTCGCGCCAGCGCGACGGCGTCATCACCGGTGACGTTGCCGTAAATGAGCGCCTCGACCTTGCCCGTTTTGTAGAGTTCGCGCGCAAAGGCGCGCACGTCGGCGAGCGTCATTTTTTCGGCGGCGGCGATCTGCTCGTCGGGACGGTAGACGAACTCGCCGGTGATGCTGTTGAGCGTCGTCATGGCGATGCGGTAGGCGTCGCCTCGCTCGAAATTGCGGAGGCCGCGAACGATGCGGTCCTTCAGCGCGGCGAAGCGCTCCCCGTCCAATTTGAAATCCACGAGTTGCGACGAGACGGTGGCGAGCAGTCGCGCGGCGGATTCATCGTAACCGTTGAGCGTGATCGTGACGCCGCCGGTGAGCGACGCCGACACGCGCACGTCGAGCCCCGCCTCCGAGGCGACGTAGGTGGTTTCATTGAGCGCCTCGTTCAGGCACGAGGCGTAGAAGCGGAGTGCGACGGCGTTTTCGAGCGAGGCAAACGAGCGCGGCAGGCGAAACGTGAAAATCTGCGTGACCATCGGGCGCTGAAACTCGGTGTCTTGCGCGTAATACAGGCTGAGCCCCGGCTCGTCGATCAAGCGCGCGGGCGCGATGGAGCGGACCGCCGCGCTCGCGGGAATATACGGATTGGGCGCGGGAATGCGAATCGCCACGCCTTCTGGAAGCGCGCGCGCGCCGAGCGCGGCGACGAGCCGGTCGTAGGCGGAACCCGTTTCCTCGCGGTAGCTGTATTTCGTGCCGTAGTATTTTTCGGTCGCGTCGGTTTCGACGCCTTTTGCGGTGATCGAAACAAGCATGTTGTCGGGTCGCAAATACGAGAGAAATTTTTCAAACGCCGCCGGGTCCTCGCGAAGCCAGAGGTAGGGCACGCGCTCCGCAATCGGGAGCGGATAATACGCGAGCTGGTTCGCCAGAAACACGGCGCGACTCGCGCCCTCGCCCTTGTCCTGATAAAGCTCGTTGAGCGCGGCCATCGTCCGCCGTTCGTGAAACAGATACGCGGGATAACCGGCGCGCTTGATTTCGGCGACTGCGGTGAAGACCAGCTCGAGCACGCGCTGGTAATTTTGCAAACCGGCGGGCGTGAGCTGCGCGCTTATCGAAAAGCGCCCGTAGTCGCGCGTCTCGTCGTGCGCTCCCGCGCCAAGACTAATCGCGAGGCCCTCGGCCTTCAGTTGCGAAAGCAGGCTGCCCTCGCCCTCGTGCCCGATGATGAAGCCGAGCAGCCCGGCCGGTTTCGAACGCCACTCGGAGCCCGACGCGGGCATCGGAAACTCAATCGAAATCTGGCGCAGATCGGCAATCGGCTCGATGCGCACGACGCGCAGCGCCGCCTTCGGCGAAAGGTAATCGGGATCATAGCGCAGTGCGCCGAGATCGCGGTTTTTGACCGGCGAAAAATACCGGCGCACCCACTGCTCCATTTGGTCGAGGCCGGCGCGTCCGGCGAGCGCGAGCGTCATGCGGTCGGCGCTGTAGTGTTTATTGTAGAACGCGAGCAGTTCCTCGCGAGTCACGCCCTCGAGCGTGTCGCTGTTGCCCGTGCCGAAATGGTTTGCCGGATGATCCGCGCGATAGACCGAGCGCCGGAGCTGGTAGGCGCGCCAGCCGTCGTTTTCGAGATTTTTCTGGTTCTCGGAATTGACCGCGTTCAACTCGCGCTCGGTGAACTCCGGCGTGAAAAGCGGCGCGATAAAAAATTGAGCGAACCGGTCGAGCGCGCCCTCGAACGCCTCGTGGCGAATCTCGAAAAGGTAGTTCGTGTGGTCGTCGGCGGTGTAGGCGTTGTTATAGCCGCCGTTGCTGGTGAGGTAGTTCCCGTAATCGTTCACGTCGGGATATTTTTCCGTGCCGAGAAAAAGCATGTGCTCGAGAAAATGCGCGAGCCCCTGCCTGTCGCGCGGATCGCTGAGCGAGCCCGCGCCCACGGCGAGCGACGCGGCGGATTTGTTGAGCTTCGGGTCGGAGAGCAGGATGACCTTGATGCCGTTGTCGAGCGTGAAGCGGCGGTATTCCGACTGGTCGTTCGCGAGCCGCTTGAGCGGCGGCACCGCGGGCTCGTTATTTTCCGCGCGAACAAACGGAAGCGCGAGCAAACACAAAACAAATAAAAACCGGCGCACGGACTTGTGATTCATGGCGCCGATTTTTGCGAGCACTCCGCAATCGCCGCAACCAGAAATCGGAGCCCAAATTATGAAGGTTTATTTATGAAAATAAAGAGCGCCCGGCATTTGACCACAGAAACCCAATGCCCTTCGTCCAAATCATTATCCAAAAACTGCGATTGCAACCCGCGCCCCGCGCATCCTACATTTCGCGTCACGCAATCCGCATTCAACATTTCCGCAATGTCCACCGACCTGATTCTCGCACTCGACGTTCCAACCCGCGAAGAAGCCGCGCCCCTGCTCCGCCAATTGCGCGGATCGCTCAACTGGGTGAAAATCGGCCTGCAAATGTTCACCGCCCACGGCCCCGATTACGTCCGCGCCGTCGCCGACGAGGGATTCAATGTTTTTCTCGATCTCAAGCTCCACGACATCCCCAACACCGTCGCCAAGGCCGTTGAATCGCTCGCGCCGCTTCCCATCGGCATGCTGACGCTCCACACCTGCGGCGGACGGGAAATGATGGTCGCCGCGCAAAAAGCCGCCGCGCAAACCAAGCCCGGGCTGCTCCTCCTCGGCGTCACCGTCCTCACCTCGACCAATGCCGCCGGCCTCGCCGAAACCGGCGTCAACGCCGCTCCCGAATCCCAGGTTTTGCGCCTCGCAAAACTCGCCACGGACGCGGGTCTGCGCGGCCTCGTTTGCTCGCCGCTCGAAGTCCCCGTGCTTCGCCGCGAGCTTCCCGCGCACATGCAACTCGTCACCCCCGGCATCCGCTCCGCCGCCGCCGCGGGCACCGACGATCAAAAGCGCACCATGACTCCCGCCGAGGCGGCGCGCGCGGGCTCGTCATTCATCGTTGTCGGCCGCCCCATTCTCAAGGCTCCCGATCCCGCCGCCGCCGCCCGCGCAATCATGGAGGAACTTGGACAGCGTCACAACCAGACGCAGGCCAATGATGGATGACGCGCCTGTGTCCCTCTTACTTTCCACGTCCTAACTCATAACTCCCAACATCCAAAAAATGAGCCGCACCGCAGCCATCTTACTCGCCGCAGGATCAAGCAAGCGCATGCAAGGCGCAGTCACCGACAAGGTGCTCGTCCCCCTCGGCGGACGTCCGCTTTTCGCGCATTCCGTCGCAGCATTCATGGAAAGCGGCGTCGCCGATCTCTACATCGTCACCACCCGCGACCAGCGCCAGCTCACCGCGCTTTCCGCCTACGCGCCGACCCCCGCCATTTTTGTGCGCGGCGGGCGCACGCGGCAGGCCTCGGTCGCCGCCGCGCTCGAGGCGCTGCCCGCCGACATCGAGCATGTGTTCATCCACGATTGCGCGCGCCCCTTTGTTCGCCCCGAACAACTCGTCGGCCTGCTCAAGATCGTCCGCCGCGAACACGCCGTCGTGCTCGCGCACCGCGTGAGCGACACCATCAAGCAACACTCCGGCGAGGGCCGCCTCAAAACGATCGACCGCTCCAATCTTTGGGCAATGGAAACGCCGCAGGTTTTCAGCCGCGAACTCATCACCAGGGCTTACACCCGCATCATCGACCGCGGACTGGAGATCACGGACGACGCCGCCGCCGTGGAACTGCTCGGCCAGCCCGTCGCGCTTTTGGAAAACCCCCACCCCAACCCAAAGCTCACCACGCCCGCCGACCTCTCCTATTTTGAGTTCATCAACAACTCCATCGAGCGCATCGCGGAGGAAAATGCGCTTTGGAGCAAAAGCGCCGGGCCATCGAATTGAGCCGTCCGCAAAAACCTGAAACCTCCCGCTCTAAAAATGCCCATCCGCATCGGCCTCGGTTATGATATCCATCGCACCAAAGCCGGGCGCCCCATGATTCTTGGCGGCGTCCGCTTTGACGAGTCGCCCGTCGGGCTTGACGGACACTCCGACGCGGACTGCCTCACGCACGCCATTTGCGACGCACTCCTCGGCGCCGCCGGCCTCCCCGACATCGGACACTTTTTTCCGAACACCGATCCCGCCTGCAAGGACATCGATTCGCAAATCCTCCTCCGCCGCGTGATCGCCACCCTTGCCGGGCGCGGATGGAGCCCCGTCAACATCGACGCCACGCTCATCGCCGAGCAACCGAAAATCCAGCCCCGGCTCGATGAAATGAAAAACACACTCGCCGCCTCGCTTGGCATCGCGACCGATTGCATCGGCCTGAAGGCGACGACCAACGAGGGCTCCGACGACATCGGCCGCTCCCTCGCGATCGCCGCCCACGCCGTCGCCCTCATCAGCAAACCCTGAGCCCGTCCGCGGGCGGCCACGCGTGTGGTTTTTTGAGCAACACCCTTGCGCAGAATCGCGCGCGCGGTGATGCTTGCGCGCATGACAACAGAAACGCAGCCCGATCTATCGTCCTCAAACCCCAACACTCTTTCGCCGCTCGAAGCGCGCGTGCTCGGTTGCCTGATTGAAAAGGAACTCACCACGCCCGACATCTACCCGCTCACGCTCAACGCGCTTGTCAACGCCGCCAACCAGCGCAACAACCGCAACCCGATTCTCGCCGCCACGCACGAGGATATCGAGCACGCGCTCGACGGCTTGCGCCAGAAGCGGCTCGCCACGCACTTCGCCGGCGCGGAGGCGCGCGTCGCAAAATTCAGGCACATGCTCGACCAGGTTTATCCGATGGAACCGACCGCCCGCGTGATTCTTGCCGAATTGCTCCTGCGCGGTCCGCAAACCACCGCCGAGCTTCGCACGCGCGGCGAACGCATGGCCGCCATGCCCGCCACCATCGGCGAACTGGAGCAAATTCTCGCAGATCTCGCCGCGCGCGCCGAACCGCTCGCGCGCAAACTTCCTCCGCAACGCGGGCAAAAAGAGGCGCGCTGGGCGCAACTCCTGACGGGCGAACCCGCCGCCGATGCGCCGGAAGCCACCCCGGTCACAGTCACGCAAACGCTTCCTCCCGAGGTCGAGCAGCGCCTCGCCGCGCTGGAGGCGGAAGTCGCGTGTTTACGCAACGAACTCGAAACGCTTCACAAAGCGCTCGGAGGCGCGTAAGGGGGAAAACTTAAATTCCAGAAAACCAAATCCCGAACCGGTCTCACAATAACTCATGCACACACCCTCTCCTTCGCGCTATTCGGACTCCTCGATCTACAAACGCTGCGGCCGCAGCGGGCTGAAACTTTCGCGGCTCTCGCTCGGCCTGTGGCACAACTTTGGCGACAACGTGCTTTTTGAAAACGCGCGCACGCTCGTTTTGCATGCCTTCGACAAAGGCATCACGCACTTCGACCTGGCCAACAACTACGGCCCGCCGCCGGGCAGCGCGGAAACCAACTTCGGACGCATTCTCCGCGAGGAACTCGCCGCCCATCGCGACGAACTCATCATTTCCACCAAGGCCGGTTACCAGATGTGGGACGGCCCCTACGGCGAATGGGGCGGCCGCAAATACATGCTCGCCTCGCTCGACCAAAGCCTCAAGCGACTCGGCCTCGATTACGTGGACATTTTTTACTCGCACCGTTTCGACCCCGAAACACCCCTCGATGAAACCATGGGCGCGCTTGCGCATGCGGTGCGCTCCGGCAAGGCGCTTTACGCCGGGCTGTCCAACTACAATCCCGATCAAACCGCCCGCGCCGCCGCGATCCTCCGCGACCTCGGCACACCCTGCCTGATCCACCAGCCGAAATACCACATGTATGAACGCACGCCGGAACACGGCCTGATCGACGTGCTCGCGCGCGAAGGCATTGGCTGCATTCCCTTTTGCCCGCTCGCGCAAGGGCTGCTCACGGATCGCTACCTGAACGGCATCCCCGCCGATTCGCGCGCCGCGCACGATCCGCGATTCCTGAAACCGGAGGATATCACCGAGGCCAAGCTCGCGCAGCTTCGGGCGCTCAATGAAATGGCAAAAGCGCGCGGACAATCCCTCGCGCAATTCGCGCTCGCATGGGTTTTGCGTCAGCCGGTGGTGACGACCGCGCTCATTGGCGCAAGCAAAACCAAGCAAATCGATGACAACCTCGGCGCGTTGAAAAACACAGACTTCAGCGACGCGGAAATCGCAAGCATCGACAAAATCCTGGCATCGTGATCATCCGCAAAATCGCGTGTTAAGCACAGCGGCGCGCTCGTTCATCTTTTGCCGCGCGGCCCATGGGGCCGTGCCCAGCGTGCGCGCCCCGCGCATGTGAATGACTTTGCTGATGCGTTCGCACAAAAAAGGCGCGCTTGCGGCGCGCCCTGCAATGCCATCGCTTTATGACGCGACGTCGAAAAATGCCCTTACGCCATCGTGTAGGGCAGCGGATATTTTGCCGTCAGCTCGAGGACGCGTTTTTTGGACGCCTCGATTGCGGTGGCCTCGTCGGGCGTGCCGATTGCCTTCAACACTTGGTCGATGCACATGGCGATGTCGTCCATGTCGGCCTCGTTCATGCCGCGCGATGTCACCGCCGCCGTGCCGAGACGGATGCCGGACGCCTGGAAGGGCGAGCGTGTCTCGTAGGGCACGGTGTTTTTGTTGCAGGTGATGTTGGCCAGATCGAGTGTTTCCTGCGCCTTCTTCGCGGTGAGCTCGGGAAGGTTCGTGCGCAGATCGACGAGGAAGAGGTGGTTTTCGGTGCCGCCAGAGACGATTTTATAACCGCGTTTTTCCATCGCGGCGCAGAGCGCCTTGCAATTGGCGGCGAGCTGCGTCGTGTAGGCCTTGAACTCGGGCTTGAGGCACTCGGCGAAGCACACTGCCTTGGCGGCGATGACGTGCATGAGCGGGCCGCCCTGGCCGCCGGGGAACATGGCGGAGTCAATCGCCTTGGCGTGCTTTTCCTTGCACATGATCAAGCCGCCGCGCGGGCCGCGCAGGGTTTTGTGCGTGGTGGTGGTGACGAAATCCGCGTAGGGAACGGGCGACGGGTGGATGCCGGTGGCGACAAGGCCTGCGATGTGCGCGATGTCGGCGAAGAGATACGCGCCGACGCTTTGCGCGATTTCCGACATGCGCTTGAAGTCGATGATGCGCGAGTAGGCGCTGGCGCCGACGGTGATCATCTTGGGCTGCTCGGCGGCGGCGACTTTGGCGAGCTCGTCGTAGTCGATGAGGCCGTTGTCCTCGCGCACGCCGTATTGCACGAATTTGTAGAGTTTGCCGGAGAAATTGGCGGGGTTTCCGTGCGTGAGGTGTCCGCCGTGGCTGAGGTTCATGCCGAGGATTTTGTCGCCGGGCTGGAGCACGGCGGTGTAAACGGCGAAGTTGGCCTGCGAGCCGGAATGCGGTTGCACGTTGGCGTGCTCGGCGCCGAAGAGTTTTTTGGCGCGCTCGATGGCGAGCCGCTCGACCTGGTCAACGAATTCGCAGCCGCCATACCAGCGTTTGCCGGGATAACCCTCGGCGTATTTGTTGGTGAGGACGCTGCCTTGGGCTTCCATGACGGCGGGCACGACAAAGTTTTCCGAGGCGATGAGCTCGATGTGGCTTTGCTGGCGCCCGAGTTCGGACTTGATGCAGTCGTAGATTTCCGGGTCGAGTGTTTTGAGCGGTGTGGCGTTGAGCGTGGTCATGAGGAAAAGGCAAATACATCGCCAAACAGCGAAGGCTGGCAAAGAAAAAATCCCAAATCCCGAAATCCTGAAAAATCTCCAAGCAGACGTTTGGACAGAATGGCAGAATGAACAGGATTATGAAAATGGGGTGTTTTTCATCCTGATCAGCCTGCCAATTCTATCCAAAATCAGCCGTCATTTTCTTCGCAGGGCGCGCATGACCGGCAACGCGGTGATTACGCCGCTGCAACTTGATTGGGCTCCTGCGGGTTGCGGCGTCCACGCCGCGGTTGTCACCAATGCGCGTAGTCGCCTTTTTCGAGGGAGAGGGCGAAGGCGGCTAGGAGTTTTACGCAGGCTTCGACGTCCTCGAGGTCGACCATTTCGCTCGGGGTGTGCATGTAGCGGAGAGGGACGGAGATCAGGCCGGTGGCGACTCCACCACGGCCCATTTGCAGCGCGCGGGCGTCGGTGCCGGTCGGGCGCGGATCGGCCTCAAGCTGGTAGGGGATGCGGAGTTTTTTGGCGCACTTGACGAGGCGATCGTAAACTTTCGGGTTGATGTTCGCGCCACGGCAAATGATCGGGCCGCCGCCAAGCGTGGTTTCGCCGTATTTGCGATTGTCGCAATCGGGGTGGTCGGTCGCGTGGCCGACGTCGATGGCGATGGCGATGTGCGGATTGACGGCATGGACGGAGGTCGCGGCGCCGCGCGTGCCGATTTCCTCCTGCGAGGTCGCAACGGAGACGACTTTGGCCGCGAGTTTTTTCTTTTGCTTGGCGAGGCGGCGAATGACTTCGCCGACGGCATAGGCGCCGACTTTGTTGTCGAAGGCGCGGGCGGCGCCGATGCTGCCGTTGATGAGCTCGAACTCGTGGTCGTAGGTGGCGCAGTCGCCGATGGAAACGCGGGCGAGCGCGTCTTTTTTGGAACGCGCGCCGATGTCGATCCAGATTTCGTGAATCTCGGGGACTTTTTTGCGGTCGGCCTCGTCCATGAGGTGAATGGCGCGTTTGCCGGTGACACCTTTCACGGGGCCGTTGGCGGTTTGAATGATGACGCGACGCCCGGAGATGACGGTGCGGTCGTGCCCGCCGATGGTTTGGAAATAGAGGTAGCCGTCCTTGTTGACGTAGGTGATGAGGAGGCCGAGCTCGTCCATGTGACCGGCGAGCATGAGGACGGGGTCGCCCTTGGGATTGAGCGTGGCGAGGCGGTTGCCCATGGCGTCCTTTTCGTAAACGTCGGCGTGAGTTTTGACGTGTTTGTCGAAAGCTTTTTGGGCTTCGAATTCGTAGCCCGAGGGAGAACGGGCGTGAAGAAGGTCGGTGAGGAATTCGGGGGCTGTGTATTTGCTCATAATGGCGCGAAGCCTGCTCGGTGCTCGCTGATTCTGCAAATCTCAAATCTCAGATCTCAGATTTCGGACTTCAAAAGGGGCTGGTGCTTGAATCAGATTTCGGAATTTGAGGACAGGATTAACGGGATTTACAGGATTGTGGAGTTGATTGGCGTTTGCGCAGCCGGGGGGTATTAAATCCTGTTCATTCTGTTAATCCTATCCTGAAAATTCTGTCCGCGAAATCTACGGCTCGCTTTGCGACGCGCAACGTGCATCGTCCGGCAAATGAGCAATCTCCGTTTTTCCGAACTCGGCTTGTCCGCCGAAATATTGAAGGCCGTTGACAAGATGGGTTTCGAGGAGGCGTCGCCAATCCAGACCGCCGCGATTCCGCCGATCATGGCGGGCGAGGATATTGTCGGGCTTTCGTCAACCGGCTCGGGAAAAACGGCGGCGTTCGCGATTCCGATGGTCGAGAAAATCGACCCGAAAATGCGCAAGGTGCAGGTCCTCGTGCTTTGCCCGACGCGCGAACTTGCGGTGCAGGTGGCGGAGGAGGTTGCGAAGATTTCGCTTTTCAAACGCGGCGTGCAGGCGGTGCCGATTTTCGGCGGGCAATCGTATGACCGGCAGTTTCGCGCGCTGGAAAGCGGCGTGCAAATCGTGATCGGCACGCCGGGGCGCGTGATCGACCACATCGAGCGCGGCACGCTGCGGCTCGACGCGCTCAAGATGCTCGTGCTCGACGAGGCCGACCGGATGCTCGACATGGGTTTCCGCGAGGACATCGAGCGCGTGCTCATGCAGGTGCCGACGGAGCACCAGACGCTGTTTTTCTCGGCGACGATGCCGAGGCAGATCGAGGAGTTGATCCGCAAATACAGCCGCAATCCGAAGCGCATCAAAATCGAGGCGGTCGCGCAAAACGCGCCCCAGGTTGACCAGGTTTATTTCGAGGTGGAGCGGCGCTCGAAGATCGAGGTGCTCACGCGCATCATCGACATAAACGATTTCCGCTACGGCATTGTTTTTTGCAGCACGAAGCTGATGGTTGACGAGCTCGACGAGCACTTGCACGCGCGCGGCTACGCGACGGAGCGGCTGCACGGCGACATCTCTCAGGCGCAGCGCACGCGCGTGATGGACAAGTTTCGCCGGCGCGGATTTGAGTTCCTGATCGCAACGGACGTGGCGGCGCGCGGGCTCGACGTGGACGACCTCGAGGTCGTGTTCAACTTCGACCTGCCGAACGACGCCGAGGATTACACGCACCGCATCGGGCGCACGGGCCGCGCGGGCAAGTCGGGCCGGGCGTTCACGTTTGTTTCGGGGCGCGAGCTCTACTCGCTGCAAAACATGATCCGTTACGGAAAGTTAAAAATCCGCCGCGAAAAAATCCCGTCGCTCGACCTCGTGGAGGAGGCGCGCGAAAACCAGTTTTTTGAAAAACTGCGCACCACCCTCGACGCCGCCGAGTATCGCAAGCAGGATCGCCTGATCGACCGTTTGCTCGAGCAGGGTTATGCGAGCACGGACATCATCGCGGCGCTGATTCATGTGATGCATGGCGGCGAGGGGGATAAGAAAAGCCAGCCAAGCCCTGCCGAATGGGTTGAGCCCGCTGGCCGAAAGGACGGGAAAAAACATGAGAAGTTTTCAAGCAAACCGCCCAAGCCCGCGAAACAAAAACAGAAATACGACCGCCCGGCACGGACGGGACGCGAGGCGGGGTTTGCGACATTGTTTTTCAGCGCGGGGAGGAAACAGCTTGTCACGCCGGCGGATATCGTCGGCAAGATCGCGGGCGTCACGCGCCTGCCCGCGGAGGTCGTGGGCGCGATTGATATTCACCAGCGGCACACGCTTGTCGATGTGCGCAAGGACGCCGCGGAGTTGATTATCGAAAAGGTGAACGGCATTCGCATGCGCGGCGACGCCGTGCGCGTGACGATGGCGGAACCGGGGCAGATGAAGGGCGATTGAGCGCGCGGGCAAGACACCGCCCGAAACCATGAAACATCATAGAAAGATTGTAATTGCTTTCGTATGTTTTGCGGCGGCGATCGCCGCGAGTGCATTGGTCGCTATTCTTTATGATACACCGCATCCAGATGATTCGGATTTGCGCCCGATTCTAAAAAACGTGGCGGATGAGGATAATGCGATGGTTGTAATGAGGGAGCTATCGAAATTACTAAAGGTAACACATGAAGATTTTACCGAACTAGGGCTAACCGAAGGTTCCTCTATAATAAAATTTTACTCGGTTTTGAGTGGTAAGTCTGATGATGACGAGCGGATGGTTCGATCAATAATAGAGAAAAACAAGCCGGCTGTTTCGCTTTTTTTTGCAGCCATGAAAAAACCAGAGTTGCAATTCGACGAGGGCTTCGGGGCAACCAATGAAGCATACATGAATGATTATGCCATCAAAACGCTTGAAGGCTGCATGCGATGCATGCAACTCAGGTGGAGATACATGGTGCAAGACGGTTTTTTAATGGAGGTAATGGATGAGCTTCTTTTGGTAAGAAAATTCGTCCAACGATACATGGCCGCACCTGATGGATTTATGAACAGTTTTTTAATGGGCCTGTCTGCCGATGCGATGTGCTTGCAGACAGCAATGCAAAACACAGGACAATTCAAAGACAAATTGATATGCCTCGAAATCTCACGCCAGCTATCAAAAAACGAGGTTGGGAAAGACGATTTTATTACAATGATGCGAGGGTCGTATGTGTATGAAGATAGTTTGATGAGACTTCCTGAACCGGGAAAATATTATTTTCTGCCAATTTCCCGCTCCAACTGCCGCTATTTTTACAGGCCAAACATGACCCGCGCAAGATTGTGCCAATTGACACGAAAAGTTATCAAGGATGTGCGCAATGACATTGCACCTGCGTTTGACCAGGCAACACTTGATGCGTATGAAAACCGAGATAAATTGCGTTATCTCATTTGGCCAAATTCATCCGGCGAAGCCATGGCAGTTGTGAGCGCATCCGAACCTGCCTCAGTATATATACGTATGCTAAATATGCAGGCCATAACTAGACAGATCGCCTGTGCGTTTGTATTGCGCGCCTATTGGTTGGATTATCATACGCTGCCGAAATCGCTTGATGTGCTTGTGCCGGCTTATATGGATTCGGTTCCGGAAGATCCGTTTATCAAAAGACCGATGCAATACGACGCGTCAAAAACGTTGCTTTATTGCGCCGGGCCGGAGCGGCTTGTTGATGACGGCTCGTTTGCATTCGAGGAGGATGCCGAGCCGTTTGGTCGGCGGGCTTTCGTAATTTTGGACTGGGCGAAAAAGTAAGTATTTATTCGGTTGCCCGGCGAAATCGTGCGCGGGACGCTGGCTGATCCCGCGCAGATGGGCCAAGCGTAATACTTGATTGGTAGGGCGAAGCCTCCGGGCTGATCAGGAACCCGTCACGATACTCGAACAATTTCGGCTCAGTCTGAGGCTTTCCCCCACCCTTTTTAGAAACCGCGGTTTTGCAGGGCGGCGCTGAGTTCCTGCATGAAGGCCTGGGCGTCGGCTTGCGTGGGTCGGTAGTCGGGCTGGCTGATTTGCGTGAAGCCGGGACGTCCGTAGTTGTCCACAAACCACTTGCCCGTCACTCCATCGGTAAAGATGACGCTGCCGCTCGCAACGGCGTTCGGAATCACCGTGACGCTGTCCAGCTCGACGCGGACGTTGGTGTCCAGTGGAGGGGTGTCGTGCGCGGCGGCCGCGGGGACGGATTCGTCCTCCGCAAAATCCTCGTCATCGGACGGGTCGCCGGGATAGGGCGAGGGGCGGTTTTGCGCGAGGTGATTGGGAGGGAGGCTTTCGTTGTCGAGGTCGTCCTCCATCGGGCCGCCGTGAGCCGCGCCGCCAGCCGGTGGTTGCGCGCCCGCCTCTGGCGATGGCGCCGGGGGGGGCGCGGGGTCCTTGAGCGTAAGATCAAGGTCATCCACGATAAAACGGACGTCCATGTAGGTGAGGGTGAGGTTAAACTGCCCGGCGAGTTTTTTCTGAACGTCGGCAAGCGTGTCCCCCGCGGCGATCCAGTTGGCAACTGCGGTTTTTTGTTCGGTCGTAAGTGTCATGGAAAGAGTGATGGGTGAAAAATGAAGAGTGAAAACGGAGCTTCAGCAGAGGGCGGCGGACTGGTCGCCCGGAACTAACTCCCTGATATTCCAGTCCCTGATATCCTGTTCCGTTTAGCGCGAGAGTTGGACTCGCAGATATTCGACCGAGTGCCGGGCGGAGGGGTCCTGCTCCATCATGTTTTCGACGGTTTTGCAGGCGTGAATGACGGTGCCGTGGTCGCGTCCGCCGAAGGCCGCGCCGATTTCCTGAAGCGAGTGCTTGGTGAGCTGGCGGGCGAGATACATGGCGATCTGGCGGGGGAAGGCGATGTTTGCGGGGCGGCGTTTGCTGACCATGTCGCCGGGGCGCAGTTCGTAGTGATCGGAAACGCGTTTCTGGATCGCATCGATGGTGAGCTGGCTTTGCGCCTGCTCAATGAGAATGGGCTGGAGGAGTTTCTCGGCGAGGGTGACGTCGATCGGCCCGGTCTTGAGCAGGAAGGCGGTGGAGGCGACCTTGATGAGCGCGCCTTCGAGGGCGCGGATGTTTTTGGCCACGTTTTTGGCGATGAACTCGAGCACATCACCGGGGAGCTCGTATTTGAAGAAGGCGGCTTTGCTGCGGAGGATGGCGAGGCGCGTTTCGTAATTGGGCGCCTGGATGTCGGTGGGCAGTCCCCATTCGAAGCGGGAGACGAGGCGGGCCTCGAGATCCTTGATTTCGGAGGCGCGGCGGTCGCTGGAGATGACGATTTGTTTTCCGGCGGTGTGGAGGTCGTTAAAGGTGTGGTAAAACTCCTCCTGGATGCCCTCCTTGCCGCCGAGGAACTGGATGTCGTCGAGAAGGAGCACGTCCACGTTGCGATAGCGGCGGCGGAAGGCGACGAGCGCGTTTTCCCTGATGGCCTGCACGTATTCGTTGGTGAACCTTTCCGTTGTCAGGTAGATGACCTTGGCGTGGGGGTTGGACTTGAGCACGGCGTGGCCGATGGCGTGCATGAGGTGCGTTTTGCCGAGGCCGGTGCTGCCGGTAATAAACAGGGGGTTGTAGGCCTGGCCGGGGCTTTGCGCGACGCGCATGGCGGCGGCATGCGCCATCATGTTGTTTTCGCCGATGATGTAATTCTCGAAAGTGTTGCGCGCTGCGAGTGTGCCGTTGACGGGGGGGCGCTCGGCGGCGGCGACACGGTTGTGACGGCGCTCGGCCGCGGCGGCGGTTTGCGCGGGCGCGGCGGGCGTCGCGACGGAGGGGTTCTTTTTCACGCGCACCGTGTAATCGGTGCCTGTGGCGAGCTGCAGGCGCTGCTTGATGAGGTCGAGATAGTTGTCGTGGACAAAATAGGCGGCAAAATCCGTGGCCGCGCCGAGTGTGATGGCGGTGTCGGTTTGCTCCAGGCACACGAGTTCGTTGAACCACATGTGGTAGACCTCGTCTGAAAAGAGGGTCTTGAAGTCGTTTTTCACGGCTTCCCAAATGGAGGGGGCGGAGAGTGTAGGCATGTCCGGTTGAGTAGTGGTTGAGCTGGTTTATTCACATGGGCTCGAACGGGCGCTATTGGACACATCGCGGACGCGGCTTGGGCGCGTGCTTGGGAAGAGTAAATTGTGTCGAGAGACACCTCGTTGATAGCGGGCTTTTCGGGCCTCGGTAACAGCTTGGTATCCCGATTGATGCGGAAAACCTCTTCGCGAGCTACGGGGAAGCAGAATCAGTGATGTGAGAAAGAACGGCAGGTTCGAATCCGGGAGGATGGGCGAGGCAGAAATAACGGCGACAAAAAAAGCGCTGGCAAGATGAACTTTCCAACAAGTTATTCACACTCGGTTTGGTGATAACTTTTTCAATTTTTTTGTTGCCATCATTGAGGTCGGTGCGGGGCGAATTTTTAAGAGTGAGAAACGAAAAACGAGGCTAAAAAAATGCTAAAAACTTGTGTGGCGGTCGAGATTATTCACCCGGATTTCGGTGTCTTTTTCACACCGGGTCAGTCCACTTGCCGTGCTGCTTGATGAGGTCGATGAGGCGGTTGTCGGCCTCGGCTTGGGGGATGTTGTATTGGACGCACGTTTTGCCAACGTAGAGGTTGATTTTTCCTGGCGCGCCGCCGACGTAGCCGAAATCGGCGTCGGCCATTTCGCCCGGGCCGTTGACGATGCAGCCCATGATGGCGAGTTTTACACCCTTGAGGTGTCCGGTTTTTTCGCGGATGCGCTGCGTGGTGGTTTGCAGGTCGAAGAGCGTGCGTCCGCACGAGGGGCAGGCGACGAATTCGGTTTTCGAAATGCGCGCGCCCGCGCCCTGAAGGATGTTGTAGGCGAGCGTGGTGGCGCGCACGGGATCGCTTTCCGTTTCGACGCTGACGATGTCACCAATGCCGTCGCAAAGAAGCGATCCGGTGAGAATGGAGGCATCGAGAAGGCGGGAGAGAAAATCGGGGGAGCCGGGATTGCCGGAAGAGGCAAGCGCGGTGGCGGCGGTGTTGCGTATCCAGATGGGCGCATAACCGAGGGATGATGCTGGTGCGAAACTATTGCTAAGAAGTGCGGCGAGCCCTCTATATCCACCAGTTGGATGCGATGGTGGGGTGAATCGCGATGCATCACTGAGGGTGAATATGATGCGGGGAATTTGGGGTAAGGTTACGAGTGTCGAGGTAAGCGCAAGAAGGTCAAAAGCGGTGGTGGCGATGGCAAGGATGGCATTGTGCTTTGCCGCAAGCGCGGCGAAATCACGGAGCAGTGCAACATCGGTATCGGCTTTAGTGAATGTGCGTAAGATAATATGATGAGACGAACACACGCGACCGAGGTCGTCAGGCAGAAGCGAAGGCGCTAATTCAAGGACAAGGGTTTTATTGTTGTCACGCGGAATCGCGTCAAGATCAGCGGTAGTGAAGACAGGCACAAGTAGGGATTCAGCTTGCGTGTCGATGAGACTGGGGGAAGAGAGTTTGGCGAGTGTTTCGGGGAGTGCAGTGACGGAAGATACTCGCGTGATGACGCGAGGCGGGTGCGCCGTGGAAATTTCGACAGTAGGAGCAAGTGCGAGCGGAGTAACGGCACGACGTGCATATTCGAAATTATTTATCGATTTGGAAGGGGGATAAAAATGGCAATCCTTCCAGAGGGACATTGCCTTGGCGGCAAGGGCTCGGGCGACGGGGATTTCGTGGATGCTGTCCTCAGTGAGGGAAACGCGGATGGTGTCTCCGAGTCCGTCTTGAAGGAGGCTGCCGATGCCGATTGCGCCCTTTATGCGTCCGTCCTCGCCGTCGCCAGCCTCGGTCACACCGAGGTGCAGCGGGTAGTGCATGTCCTCCTGCCGCATGCGCTCGACGAGGAGGCGGTAGGCCTGAATCATGACCTTGGGATTCGAGGCTTTCATCGAGAGCACGATTTGGTCGAACGAGTGCCCGCGGGCGATGCGGAGAAATTCGAGCGCGCTTTCAACCATGCCGAGCGGCGTGTCGCCGTAGCGGTTCATGATGCGATCGGAGAGCGAGCCGTGATTGGTGCCGATGCGAAGCGAGCGACCGAGTGTTTTTGCGCGGAGCACAAGCGGCGTAAACGCGTCGTGGATGCGCTGGAGCTCGTTGTCGTAATCGGCGTCGGTGTAATCCTTGACGGCGAACTTTTTTTTGTCGGCGTAATTGCCGGGATTCACACGAACTTTTTCGACATGCTCGATGGCCTCCATCGCGGCGGCGGGCAGGAAGTGGATGTCGGCGACAAGCGGGATGTCCGCAAACCCGGCGGCGGAAAACTGGGCGCGAATATCGCGGAGGCATTTTGCCGCGGGGACGTTGGGCGCGGTGACGCGGATGATTTCACAACCGACCCCGGCAAGCGCCACGCACTGGCGCACGGTGGCGGCGACGTCCTGAGTGTCGCTCGTCGTCATGGATTGGATGCGGATGGGATTTTCCCCGCCCATGCCGACGACGCCGGCCCGCACCTCGACGGTGCGGCGGCGGATGGTCTGAAATCGTGACACGCAATAGGACATTTGCCGAAAATAGATACGCGGCAACGGATGCGCGGCAAGCCCGCACAAGAAAAACCCGTCCATTTGGCGCGATCCGGCGCGCCCTCACGACACCCGGTATCCGAGCATCCTCGCGGGCAAAAGCAGAAGCGATTCGAGCAACGCCAGCAGCGACTTCAAGCATACCGCAAATATCTTGAACGGGATCGAAAGCAGCCAGATGAACGGAAGCACCAGAAGCACGAGCAACGCCAGCGGCCAGCACAACACCCACAGAATGCACCAGAGAAGAATTGTAAGGATGAGTTTCATGGGAACATTAAAAACGCGAAACGAGGATTTTGAATTTCGTATTCAAACAAGAGACTGCCCCTTGGGCGCGTAAACGACAACGGTGCCGGCGATTTTGTCGTGCCAAGCCTGGCGCTCGTCGTCGAACGCCGCCCAGATGAAACCAAGCCCCGCCGGCGCCACGGATATGAAGCCGCCCAGCGCGCGAACAATCGCAGTGACCCAGTCAACCCGCCGTCCGTCCAGGCGCACAACTTTCAGGCCGCAAATGATGCCGCCGATCGTCGTTCCCCGCAACGCCCACATCACGACGCAATACACCGCGAACAACGGCAGCATCAGCACGCCAACGTGGCACACATTCGCCACAATCGCGATCAACACAAAGTCGATCAACAGTGCTCCCGCGCGCACCCAGAAGCCCGCGCGTGTCGCGAACGACGCGGCGGTTTGGGTCGTGACAATCTCCGTTCCGGTGATGACGGGAGGCTCGCCGAGCTGCGCGGGATTCGCCGCGGCCGCGGCCGCCTTTTCGTTGCGCGCCGCATCGCGTTCGTCGCGGCGGCGGCGAAGCGCCAGAAGCGCGGCATAAACCACCATGCCCGCGCCGAGGAAACTGCTGAACTTCCACATCACAATGCCAAGCACGGGCACGCAATAGAGCAGCGCGAGCACCACACCGCCGAAAAGGACCGCGAACAACGGATGCGTTATCCTGGCGCGACGTCCGATCCATGCGAGAAATGCCGCCTTGCCCACCAGGACGAGCGCGAGTTTTGCAAAAAACAAAATGAAAATGCCGACGCCGGTCGCGGCCAGCAGCACCACAAGTATCGGCGCTATGATCGCGGTGAGCAGCGCCGCCAAAAAGGTGCCGCCGGGACGCTGCTCCAGCGCCACCGCGCTCGCGGTGACCGCCTTCGGGACAAACAACGCCGTGAGCAAATAGCACAGCAGGAAACCACCCGCGATAATCCACGCCCACACAAGCGCCGAATCAAACGCGAGCAGCCGCCCCTTCGCAATCGCTTGCGTGATCCACACGTTAAAACCGTTGATGTCGTTGAACAGCTTCATCTCCACGATCTCGCCGCCGATGCTCGCCGACTCGTCGCGTGTGATGCCGCCGCCGAGCGCGACAACCTGGCCGTCCACGCGCGCGTCCGGACCAAGCTCCACGCCTCCGCCGACGGCAACGACCTGCCCCGTCACATGGCTGTTCACATAGACATTGCCCACAACCGCGACAGCCTCTCTTGCTCCGCCGTTGACAGTCGTGGAGCCGACAATCGAAACCGCCTCGCGCACTTTTGAGTTGGCCGTGACCGAGCCGATGACCGCAACCGCCTCGTCCGCGCTGCCGTCAACCCGCACGTCACCGAAAACAGCAACGGCGGATTCCACTTTTTTATCCTTGGGAACAATGGCGTCGGAAAAAAAGGTCACAATCTCCCCGCCTGCCCGCGAAACGGAGGCGCGGTCGCGCGATTTTCGTTTCTTCCTTTCGGGTTTGGCCGGTTTTTCATCATCGCCGGCAGTCGCATCGGAAGCGGGTTGCGCATCCGGCGCGGGCGGAGTTTCACCCGATGCGGCTTCCGTTGGCGGCAGAGCCTGGGGCTCCGCGGGCGTGTTGTCCTGCGATTGAAGCACGCCGCATGAGAGGACGCTGAATGCGCCCAGCAGTGTGAAAAGATGTAAGATTTTTTTCATGATAAAGAGTTTTATGGTCGGGCCGTTGTTGAAGGATTGGTCATGTGTGCGAAACAGGTTCGGAGTGGCGCGCGCCGGGTTTCCAAAAATAACGATACGCGGCCGCGCCCAAGCCGAAGAGCGCGGCGTAACACACGCCGATCACGGCCGCCGCGATCGCGAAGACATGCGACGGTATGCCCGCCAGATAACGGGCGCAGTAACCGGTGATAATTTCCCTGTAGTCCGAAACCAAGGCGCCCGTCCGCGATTCGATCTGCGCGGGCACGATGTTCAGCACGCGCGCGAATGTCACAATCATCACGGCCGCGAGCGCCGCCGAAACAATCATGAACGCGGCGCGGGCCGCGATCGGCCAGCGCGCGAACGACTGCCTCCACCACGGAAGCGCGGCGCGGCGCTCGATCCCGGCAAACACGCGCGCCTCGAGCGAGTCGGGGGCGGCGCGGTCGGGTTGGGCGCGGAGCACGCGGTGGATTTCGCGGGAGAGCCGGTCGTTGGAATCGTGAGGTTGCGGTGTGTTGTTCATTTTGAAACCGGGTTTTCGGGGTTTTGCGTGAGCGTGCGCGCAAGCGCGGCGCGCGCGCGCAGGATGTCGATCTTCACCTTCGAGAGCGAGACGCGCAGGGTTTTCGCAATCTCGTCGTAGGGCATGTCCTCGTAGTGGAAGAGCACGAGCGGCACACGCTGGTGCTCGGGAAGTTTGGCGAGCGCGTTTTCGACCCAGGCGCGCCGGTCGGCGCGGTCGAGGTCGTCAAAAAACGTGTCGGGCGCGGCCCACTCGACCCCGGGCGTGTTTTCGGACGAGTCATCGTCGTCGGCGCGCCGGAACTCCGAGAAAAACCGCCAGCGCTTGCGGTAGCGTTGCAGGTGATTGAGCGAAAGATTCGTGGCGACGGTGCGCAGCCAGCCGGGCGCGGCGGGTTCGTCGCGGAGCGCGTCGAAATGATCGTAGGCCTTGATAAAAACCTCCTGGGCGATGTCCTCGGCCTGCGCGTCGTTGGCGGTCAGGCGCGCGGCAGTGGTAAAAACCATGTTCTGGTGTTTGCGCATGAAGAGAGAAAAGTCTGTTTCCCGGGACGTGCTCATGTGCGGGCGTGCTTCCGCGGACACGGGCGGCGTCGAGGGTGAAACTGGCTTTTGTGTTTCATTGTTCATGCACAGAACACAGGGCGGCGCGCGAAAGTTGCAGTTTATTTCAAATTAGGAAACAGCAAAGGCGCAAAGATGAGCCAAGTTAAACCCGGCCAAATCTTTGCGCCTTTCCGTCCTTGCGAAAAAAAGTTTTTTTAAAGCGACACCTGCTCGACAATTTCGAGATTATATCCCGCGAGTCCGACGACTTTGCGCGGGTTGTTTGTGAGCAGGCGGATTTTTTGCAAACCGAGCGCGGAGAGGATTTGCGCGCCGATTCCATAGTCGCGGAATCCCATCGGCGCGGGCATCTCGCCCGGCGTCAAGCCAAGTCGGCGGACGTTGCCCGCCCCGTGATCGGCGGGCTCCATGTAGAGGACGACCCCCGCGCCCTCGCGCGCAACCGCCGCGAGCGAAACGGTGAGCGCGTGATAGCCGTTCATGCCGCGCGCGCGAAACACATCGCTGAGCAGGTTTTCGCTTTGCACACGCACAAGCGCGGCCCCCGGGCCGGGTTTGCCCATCACGAACGCGAGATGCTGGCGATGGTCGAGCTTGTTACGGAAAACATGCAGCGTGAACTCGCCAAACTCCGACGAAAAAGGTTTCGCGCACACCTCCTCAATGAGCTGCTCGCGCTTGTGCCGGTATTCGATGAGCGACGAAATGGAGATGAGTTTCAGGCCGAACTTCTTTTTGTATTCAACAAGGTCGGGCATGCGCGCCATGGAGCCGTCCTCGTTTATGATCTCGCAAATCGCCGCCGCGGGAGTCAGCCCGGCAAGCGCGGCAAGATCGACCGCCGCCTCGGTGTGCCCCGCCCTTTCGAGCACGCCGCCCGAGCGCGCCGCGAGCGGAAAGATGTGCCCGGGCTGCACGAGTTCGTCGGCCCCCGTGTTCGGGTCACCAAGGAGTTTGATCGTGCGCGCGCGGTCAAACGCGCTGATGCCCGTGGTGATGCCCTCGGCGGCATCGACCGAAACGGTGAACGCGGTTTTGTGCGACTCGCGGTTTTGCTGCACCATCGGGCTGATGCCGAGGCGCTTGAGGTGCGGCTCCGTCATCGGCGTGCAAATGAGTCCGCGCGCGTGGCGGATCATCATGTTGATATGCTCGGGCGTCGCCTTTTCCGCGGCGATGGTGAGATCGCCCTCGTTTTCACGGCCCTCGTCATCGGTGACAATGACCATCTTTCCGTCGGCAATGTCCTGAATGGCGGACTCGACGGAATCAAATTCAACAGAAGCGGAAGAATTGGCGGACATGCGGAGAAAAATCTGTCGGGCGGGCGCGCGTGTCAACAAAGGTTGAGCTGGATATTTGCGCCCCACCCTGCGCAAACACGCAACCCGCGCTCAGGCCGCCGACGGCTTGAGCAGGTTTTCGCGGATCATCAGCTCGGCATTTTGCACGGCGTTGAGCGCGGCGCCCTTCCAGAGATTGTCGCCGCTCACCCAGAACGAGAGGCCGTTTTCAAACGCGGTGTCCTTGCGGATGCGACCCACGCCGCATTTCACTTTTTCCGCAAAATCAACCGGCGTCGGATATTTCTTGTTCGCCGGATCATCGACGAGCTCCGCGCCCGGAAACGCCGCCACCGCCGCGCGAGCCTTCTCGACATCGACGGGACGCTCGAACTCCGCGCACACGGAAATCGAATGCGCGCGCACCACCGGCACGCGCACGGTCGTCGCCGAGACTTTCAGCCCGGGCAGGCCCATGATCTTGCGGCTCTCCATCGCCATCTTCGTCTCCTCGCCGGTGTAGCCGGTGTCGTCGAAGGTGTCGATGTGCGGGATGCAGTTGAACGCGATCTGATACGGATAAACTTTTTTCACGAGCGGCTGCTTCGCCACATACGCATGCACCTGGTCGTCTAGCTCGCGCACCGCCTCCGCGCCCGTGCCGGACACGGACTGGTAGGTCGAAATGATCACGCGCTTCACGCCGAACAACTGGTGCAGCGGCCACAGGCCCATGAGCATGACGGCGGTCGAGCAATTCGGATTGGCGATGATGCCCTTGTGCGCGCGCAGTTTTTCGGGGTTGATCTCGGGAATCACGAGCGGGATGTCCGGCTCCTGGCGAAGCGCGGAGCTCTTGTCGATCACAAGGCAGCCGGCCTTCACCGCGTCGCCCGCCAGCGCGCGCGTCACGGAGCCGCCCGCCGCGAAAAACGCCAGATCCACCCCGGCGAACACGCCCGGCTTGGCTTCCTCGACGACATATTTTTTGCCGCTGTGCTCGATTGTCCTGCCCGCGGAACGCGCCGAGGCGAAGAGCCTCAGCGTGGTGAACGGGAAATTGCGCTCGTGCATGAGACGCACGAGTTCTTGACCAACCGCGCCGGTCGCGCCGACGATGCCAACTGTGAGTGATGGATTCATTTTATTCAGACGATAATGGAAACGTGGGAAACGATAACTAAGAACTGCGCGCGGCTTGGCATCAAGCCCGCAGAACGGATTTTGTTCGTGCGCATCGACACGCAGACCATGCAATTCTTCCGCGACGGCGCGCTCGTGCGCGGCTACGCGATTTCCACGTCAAAACGCCCGCCATCAAACATCAAGAACTCGCTCGGCACGCCGCGCGGCCTGCACGAGATCGCCGAGCGCATCGGCGCGGGCCAGCCGCCGGGAATGGTTTTCAAGGCGCGCCGCCCGACGGGTTTTCATTTCAGCGAACCCGCCGCGCGGGAGGCCGGCGCCGCCACGACCGCGCTCGTCACCACACGCATCCTCCGGCTGCGCGGACTCGAGCCGGGCGTGAACCTCGGCGGCGACGTGGACAGCCACGACCGCTACATCTACATCCACGGCACGAACCGCGAGGACCTCATCGGCACGCCGCAGAGCTCCGGCTGCATCGTGATGCGCAACCTCGACATAATAGACCTCTACGACCAAGTGCGCGCGGGCGACCAGGTGCTGATTGTGTAACCGGAAAACGCCTCCGTTTTCTACTTCCTAATTCCTAATTTCTACTTCCTAATTTTTCCTCATGAAAGTCACACTCGGACTCCTCCAGCACGCCTGTGTCGCCAGCCCCGCGGCGAACCTCAAAAAAACGCTCGCCCTCGCCGAGCAGGCAGCCCGCAAAGGCGCGAAAATCATCTGCACGCAGGAACTCTTCCGCTCGCAGTATTTTTGCCAAAGCGAGAACCACGACTATTTCAAGCTCGCCGAGCCCATCGACGGCCCCACGACCAAGGCGTTCCAGAAACTCGCCAAAAAACACGCCGTCGTGATCGTCGCCTCGCTCTTCGAGAAACGCGCCTCCGGCCTTTACCACAACACCGCGGTCATCATCGACGCCGACGGCTCGCTCCTCGGCATCTACCGCAAGATGCACATTCCCGACGACCCGCTCTTCTACGAAAAATTCTACTTTACGCCCGGCGACACCGGTTTCCGCGCCTGGGAAACCCGCTACGGCAAAATCGGCGTCCTCATTTGTTGGGACCAATGGTATCCCGAAGGCGCGCGCCTCACGGCCATGCAAGGCGCCGAAATCCTCTTCTACCCGACCGCCATCGGCTGGCACCCGTCAGAAAAAGCCGAATACGGCGTCAACCAGCACGGCGCGTGGGAGACGATCCAGCGCTCGCACGCGGTGGCCAACGGCTGCTACGTCGCCTCAATCAACCGCATCGGCCACGAAGTGATCGACGGTGTCGGCGGAGACGGCATCGAGTTCTGGGGCCAAAGTTTCGTGGCCGGCACCAGCGGCCAAATCCTGGCGAAAGCGAGCACCAACAAGGAAGAAATCCTCCTAGTCCCCGTCGATCTCGACAAAGTTGACGTGACCCGCACACACTGGCCCTTCCTCCGCGACCGCCGCATCGACGCCTACGATAGGCTGACGAAGCGGTTTATCGACTGAGTGATTGGGTGCATATTTTTGCCCCCCAAAAAAACACGCGACAACAAAACCATCCCCAATAACCGCAGTATGATTATACCCCGCACCTCGCCACGCTGCCTCAAAATCAAAACCACATCATGAGCGAAAAGCCCAAAAACGTGCCACCCCCTGCGGACGAAACGGGATTCGCTGAAATCGTCCGCCTGATTGACGCATCCAGACAACGTGCCATGCAGTCGGTCAATGCAACCTTGATCGATCTCTATTGGCAAATCGGTGCAATCATCAGCCAGCGCATAGCCGCAGCCGAATGGGGCGACGGCACCGTTGACCGCCTCGCGCGCCACATTGCCCTCATCCAGCCCGGCGCGCGCGGTTTCTCTCGTAGCAACCTGCTTAGAATGCGCCAGTTTTATGAAACCTACCGGCATGATGAAATTGTCGCACCACTGGTGCGACAATTGCCATGGGCGCACAATCTCATCATTCTCGGGCAAGGCAAACGCCCCGAGGAACGCGAGTTCTACGCGCGCATGGCCGTCAAGGAGCACTGGAGCAAACGGCAGCTTGAACGCCAATTCGCCGCCGCCCTTTTCGAGCGCACCGCCCTCAATCCGCCAAAAGTCTCGCCAGTGGTGAGACAAACCCTCCCCGAGGCACTTTCTGTTTTTCGCGACGCCTACGCCGTGGAGTTTCTCAACCTCCCACAACCCCACTCCGAAGTTGAGCTTCATCGCGGCCTGCTCGACCACCTTCGCGACTTCCTCATCGAAATAGGCCGCGACTTCTGCTTCGCGGGCTCCGAATATCCCCTGCAAGTCGGTGGCAGGGATTTCGCGCTCGATCTGCTCTTCTTCCACCGTGGGCTCAACTGCCTCGTGGCGATAGAGCTGAAAGTCGGACGCTTCGAGCCCGAATACCTCGGCAAAATGAATTTTTACCTCGAAGCGCTCGACCGCGATGTTCGCAAGCCGCACGAACGCCCTTCCATCGGGCTTCTCCTCTGCGCGAGCAAGGACGACGAAGTGGCGGAATACGCCCTGAGTCGCAGCCTCTCCCCTGCGCTCATCGCCGAATACAAAACACAACTGCCCGACAAAAAACTCCTTCAGGCAAAACTCCACGAATTCTACGCCCTGAACGCCATCAAGGAATTCGAAATCGACAAAAAAACATAATCCCGCCGCCATTTCGAACCCAACCCGCTTCACTCAAAACAAACAAGCCCCCACCCTTTTTCATGCCAAATCTCGACGCATTCAAACAGCAGGGCGACGTCATCTGGAGCATCGCCAACCTTCTCCGCGGCCCCTACCGCCCGCCGCAATATCGCCGCGTGATGATTCCCCTCACCGTCTTGCGCCGCCTCGATTGCGTGCTCGAATCCACCAAGGACGCCGTCGTCGCCGAGCACAAACGCCTCAAGTCCGCCGCCAAGCACGACGAGGCCACCATCGAAAAAATGATCAACCGGAAGTTCGGCCTCACCTTTCACAACACCAGCGGTTTCACCTTCCAATCCCTCCTCGGCGACCCCGACAAACTCGCCGCCAACCTCTCCAAATACATCGCCGGCTTCTCCTCCCGCGCCCGCAAAATCATCGAGAAATTCAAGTTCGACGAGGAGATCGAAAAACTCGACGAAGCCAACCGTCTCTTCGAAGTCGTCAAGGAAATCGCCGCCGTCGATCTCCATCCCGACCACATCCCCAACATCGCCATGGGCTACATTTTTGAGGACCTTGTCCGCCGCTTCAACGAGCAGGCCAACGAGGAGGCGGGCGACCACTTCACGCCGCGCGAAGTCATCAAGCTCATCGTCAACCTCCTCTTCACGCCCGACGATTTCGTCTACACCAAGGGCAAAGTCATCAAAATCTACGACCCCGCCTGCGGCACCGGCGGCATGTTGTCCGAGTCTGAAAAACTCATCAAAGACCCCGAAACCGGCCTCAACCCCGACGCCCACCTCGAACTCTTCGGCCAGGAATACAACCCCGAATCCTACGCCATCTGCGGCTCCGACCTCATGATCAAGGGCGAGGACGTTAAAAACATCGTCTTTGGCGACACCCTCGGCACCGGCAAACCCAAGGAAGGCTTTCACGACGGCGACGGCCACCCCGGCGAACGCTTCCACTACATGCTCGCCAACCCGCCCTTCGGCGTGGAGTGGAAACCCGAAAAAGACCACGTCACCGGCGAGCACGAAAAATTCGGCTTCAAAGGCCGCTTCGGCCCCGGACTCCCTCGCATCAACGACGGCGCGCTCCTCTTCCTGCTCCACATGATCTCCAAAATGGAGCCCGCCCCGACCGACGGCGGCGAGGGCTCCCGCATCGGCATCGTCTTCAACGGCTCCCCGCTCTTCACCGGCGACGCCGGCAGCGGCGAAAGCAACATCCGCCGCTGGATCATCGAAAACGACATGCTCGAAGCCATCGTCGGCCTCCCCGACCAGCTCTTCTACAACACCGGCATCTCCACCTATGTTTGGATCGTCTCCAACCGAAAATCCAAAAAACGCCGCGGCAAAATCCAGCTCATCAACGCCGTCGATTTCGCCTGGAAAATGACAAAAAGCCTCGGCAACAAACGCAAAAAAATTGGCGATGGCACTGAAAAAAGCCCCGACCACATCGCCGCCATCACCAAACTCTACGACACCTTCCGCCACGACGTCCGCGCCACCCTTGCCGAAATCCGCACCAACATCGACCCCGAACGCGACCAACAAAAACCCCGCTCCGTCAGCAAAATTTTTAACAACCAAGACTTCGGCTTCCTCAAAATCACCGTCGAACGCCCGCTGCGTCTCAACTTCGCCGTCACCCCCGAACGCATCGCGCGCGTCCGACAAACCGCAGCCTTCGCCGGCATCGCCATTTCCCGCAAACGAAAAAACAAAAAAGCCATCGAGTCCGAGGAACTCGCCGGCACGGAAGCGCAAGCCGCCATCCTCGAAGTCCTCGAAAACATGGCACATGGTAGGGCGGCTTCGCCGAAGCCGCCGAAATCCTCCGCCTCCGACGACAACGGCGCGCTCGGCGAGCACGCCCTACCCAAACTCATCAAAAACCGCGACACCTTCGCCGCCCAACTCGACGCCGCTTTCGATGCCGTCGGCATAAAACTCCCCGGCAAACTCCGCGACGCGCTCCTATCCCCCGGCGCGCTCGGCGAACGCGACCCCGACGCCGACGCCTGCACCGACAAAAAAGGCTCTCCCGAACCCGACCCCGAACTCCGCGACACCGAAAACGTTCCCTTTCCCGACAACATCGCCCTCCCGCTTCCGCTCGACTACGAAAGCAAGAAAAACAAAGGCAAAGTGGACACCGCCCCGCTCCTCGCCCTCGTCCGCGACCACTGCGAAACCTACCTGAAAAAAGAAGTCCTGCCCTACCGCCCCGACGCATGGATCGACCACGACAAAATCAAAGTCGGCTACGAAATCCCCTTCAACCGACACTTCTACGAATACGAACCCCCGCGCCCGCTCGCCGACATCGAAGCCGACATCAAAACCCTCGAAACCGAAATCCGCGACCTGCTCAAGGAGGTCTCCGCGTGAGCGAATTCATCCTCTATCACACCGACGACGGCCGCGCCGAAATCCAACTCCGCTTGGAAGGTGGCACAGTCTGGCTGACTCAATTGGAAATCGCCGAGCTGTTCGCAACGAGCAAGCAGAACGTCAGCCTGCATATTCAAAACATACTTGATGAAAATGAGTTAAGCGAAAATTCAGTTGTCAAGGAATCCTTGACAACTGCCGCCGACGGCAAGAACTACCGCACCAAACTCTACCGGCTCGAAATGATTCTCGCCATCGGCTACCGCGTCAAAAGCCCGCGCGGCACGCAATTCCGCCAGTGGGCAACGGCGCACTTGGCCGAATACCTCGTCAAAGGATTTGTCATCAACACCAAGCGCCTCGAAAACCCCGGCGGCTGGGATTACTTTGACGAACTTCTTGCCGAAATCCGCAAAATCCGCGCCTCGGAAAAGCGTTTTTACCAAAAAGTGCGCGACCTCTTCGCGCTCAGCACCGATTACCGCGCCGGCGAGCACGACGCCCAACTATTCTTTGCCGAGGTGCAAAACAAACTCCTCTACGCCGTCACCTCAAAAACCGCCGCCGAAATTGTGGTCGAGCGCGCCGACCCGACCGCGCCCAACATGGCTCTCACCGCATGGGAAGGCGGCCGCGTGCGCAAAAAAGACGTCATCACCGCCAAAAATTACCTGACTGCGGACGAAGTCGACACGCTCAACCGTCTCGTCGTCATTTTCCTCGAACAAGCCGAGCTGCGCGTCAAGGAGCGCAAAGAACTCACGCTCGAATACTGGCGGCAAAACGTGGATCGCCTCCTGCAATTCAACGAACGCCCCGTGCTCGACCACGCCGGCGCCATCAGCCACGAGACCATGAAAACCATCGCCCACGAGCGTTACGAAACCTTTGACGCCGCCCGCCGCGCCGCCGAAGCCCTCGCCGCCGATGCCGAGGACATCAAGGAACTCGAAGACGCCGAAAAAAACGCACGCAAAAGAAAGCCAAGCACATGAATTTCATCGAAGCCGACATCAAAACCCTCGAAACCGAAATCCTCGAACTGCTCAAGGAGATATCATCATGATTGAATCCATATCCGTTGCCAATGTAGCGACCTATCCTGCGACGCCCGAGAGTCTGACAGGGCTTTTAGAATTCAACTATCTTTTCGGATCAAACGGAACAGGTAAAACCACTATCAGCCGCGTCATCGCAGACGAATCTAAACATCCCACATGCTTCGTAACTTGGAAAGGTGGGACGAAATTGGAGACAATGGTTTATAATCGGGATTTTATAGATAGAGTTTTTCTACAATCAGCAGAGTTGCCCGGCGTGTTCACTTTGGGTGAAAAACAGAAGGATACTTTAGAAAAGATCGCTGTAGCGAAAAAAGAACACGACGATCTGACTGTAAAAATAGAAACCCTTACTCATGGACTTCAAGGTGAAGATGGGCAAGGAGGCAAAAATGGAGAATTAAGAGCACTTGAAACCGAACTGAAAAACAAATGCTGGGAACAGAAAAGGAAGTATGATGCTAAGCTTCAAGGAGCGTTTGGAGGATTTCGTGGCAGTGCGGATAAATTTAAAGCTAAAGTAATTCAAGAGATAGATTCCAATAAGTCATCACTCTTAACATTGGCCGAACTTGAAAAGAAAGCCGAGAGTGTCTTTGGCGAAACCCCCATAAATGAACATCCAGTTGCAGATATTGATACTGATATTGCCAGAATTATAGCACACGAAAAAAATCCCATCCTTAAAAAGCGAATTATTGGGAAAGAAGATGTTGATATAGCTGCGATGATCAAAAAACTTGGAAATAGTGATTGGGTTCGTGAAGGACGATCCTTCTATGAAGTAAACGATGGAACGTGTCCATTTTGTCAGCAGAGCACAACTGAAACATTGGCCAAAAGCTTGAATGAATATTTCGATGAAACCTTTGTGAAAGATAGTAAATCAATTGATGAACTTGTGGCCAATTATGCAACAGATGCAGACCGGCTTCAACAACAGCTTGCGTCAATAATCGCATCTCAGTCGAAATTCCTAGATGTCGAAAAACTAAAGTCAGAAAAAGAGTTACTTACCGCAAAAATAACCCTAAACAACCAACGTCTTGCGACGAAGAAAAAGGAAGCAAGTCAAGTCGTAGAATTGGAGTCATTGAGCAATATACTTGCTGCGATAAAATCGCTGATTGTTTCGGCCAATGAAAAAATCGATACACACAATCAACTTGTTGCCCATATAGAGAAAGCGAGAGAGGAACTAACAGATCAGGTTTGGAGATTCGTAATTGAGGAGCTAAAAACAGAGCTTTCATCTTATAAAACAGAAAAAAACGCGTTGGATAAAGCCATCGCGTCCATGACAAAACAGATCGCCGAGGCAACAGCGGATAAAGTCAAAAAGCATGCGGAAATTCGAGCGTTGGAAAAACAAACAACCAGTGTTCAACCTACGATTGATGCAATTAATGCATTACTCGCCGCATTTGGATTTCAAAGTTTTAAGCTCGCCAAGGCCGCAAGCGGCAACTCTTACAAATTGATTCGCACAGATGGCTCTGATGCAAAAATGACCTTAAGCGAAGGCGAGAAAACCTTTGTCACATTCCTTTATTTTTACAATCTACTCAAAGGCAGCGAATCAGACAGTGGAATGACGACTAATCGAATAGTTGTTTTTGATGACCCTGTTTCCAGTCTTGATAGCGAAATTCTTTTTATAGTGAGCAGCCTCATAAAAGGTCTAGTTGATGATGTCAGATCGAAAATTGGGCATATCAAACAAGTCTTCGTGCTTACGCATAACGTTTATTTTCACAAGGAAGTAACCTTCAATACGAAACGTCAGAAGAAGGCCATGAATGAAGAAACCTTTTGGGTCGTGCGTAAGTCCGGCCAGTGCTCCAAAATCGAGAAACATAATTCAAATCCAATCAAGACGTCCTATGACCTGCTTTGGTCTGAGGTTCGCAGGGAAGATCGCTCTAATTTAACGATTCAAAACACACTAAGAAGAATTCTTGAGAATTATTTTAAAATTCTCGGAGGGGTCGATTCTGATAGAATTTGCGAACTGTTTTTTGGAAAAGAAAAACTCATCTGCAAGTCGTTATTCTCCTGGATCAACGACGGTTCGCATTTCGCCCACGATGATCTTTACATTTCTATAGACGATTCAATGGTGGAAGTTTATTTGAAAGTGTTTAGGGAGATATTCAAAAAGTCGGATCACTTCGCACATTACAAAATGATGATGGGTAATGCGTTCGTTGACGATGAGCCAGACAACCCTAATGAACAAGATGATGTTGAAAATGCTTTAACACCCGAATCGACGGTTGGCGATTTGACCGCAAAGAAATGAAACGCCCATGATATCTATTTATTCCATAAGCGACAAAAGTCGCTGGAGCGAGGAACGGCTTCAAGATATTGCGGAATTACGCACCAGTAATGTCGATAAAAAATCCGCAGAAGGAGAACAGCCTGTAAGACTCTGCAACTATGTTGATGTTTATAAAAATGACAAAGTCACGATGGCTTTCGACTTCATGGAGGCAACGGCGACAAAGGCGCAAATTGAGCGTTTCAATTTGCAGGTTGGCGATGTGGTCATCACGAAAGATTCTGAATCGCCTGATGACATAGGCATCCCGGCTTTAATTGCCGAAACCGCACCTGATCTTGTTTGCGGCTATCACCTCACAATCTTGCGTCCGTTCAAGGATAAGGCCGTCGGAAGCTATTTATTTTATGCACTGAAATCGCGATTGAGTGCCTATCAATTTTACTTGGTGGCGAATGGTGTTACTCGCTTTGGACTCACTTATCATGGAACAAAAAATATTCGCGTCGCGCTTCCTTTGACGGATGAGCAGCGGAAGATCGCGGCGTTTTTGGATTGGAAGACGGGGCAGATCGACGCGTTGATTGCGAAGAAGCAAGCACTGCTGGAGAAGCTCAAGGAAAAGCGGCTCGCGCTCATCACCCAAGCCGTCACCAAAGGCCTCAACCCCAACGCCCCGCTCAAAGACTCCGGCATCCCCTGGCTCGGCAACGTGCCGCAACATTGGGAGGTCACATCGGTTCGTCGTGTAATTCGAAAAATTGAACAGGGTTGGAGTCCTGAATGTTTTTCACATCCAGCAGAGTTGGACGAGTGGGGTGTGCTGAAAGCGGGATGCGTCAATCGCGGAGAATTCAATGAAAATGAAAACAAAGCCCTCCCAAGTGAATTGGATCCGATCATAGCCTATGAAATCAATAAGGGGGATGTGCTGGTATCGCGGGCGAATGGTTCTCCTGAACTTGTCGGCTCAACCGCTTACGTGCATAAAACACGCTCAAGATTGATGCTCTCAGACAAAACATTCCGCATTCATCTCGACGAAAAAATGCTACCACGTTTTTTTGTTGCTGTATTCAACTCGCGGCCAATGCGCTCACAAATCGAGTCAGCAATAAGTGGAGCCGACGGCTTGGCAAATAATCTCCCAAAATCGACTATGTTAACCTTTCAGAGTGCAATTCCTCCCCTCAATGAACAAACTGCCATCATCCGTTACCTTGATGCAGAAACAGGAGCAATCGACATGCTTTCTGTAAAAATCAACTCCGCCATCGCCCGCCTCACCGAATACCGCACGGCGCTCATCACCGCCGCCACCACCGGCAAGATTGACGTGCGCAATGTGAAAATCCCACCCCGGACAACCCCATGAAAAAGCACACCGAAGCCCGGTTTGAAGACGCCATTGTTGACGACCTCGTCGCGCACGGCGGTTATCAGTTTATCGACTACCGCAGCGGCGACGCCAAGGATCGCTACGACAAAACCCGCGCCCTCGACCCCGTGCTCGTGCTCGATTTCATCAAGGACACCCAGCCCAAACTCTGGAAGAGTCTCGAAGCCATCCACGGCGCGGAGACGCCCGCCGTCGTGATTGACCATCTCGTCAAGGAAATCGACACGCAGGGCATTCTCAAGGTGCTGCGCAATGGCTTCAAATGTTACGGCAAGAAATTGCGCGTCGCCGTCTTTGCGCCGGGCAACCGCATGAACCCCGACACGCTCGCGCTCTACGCCCGCAACGTCCTCAGCGTCACCCGCCAGCTTTATTACGGCGCGGCGCATTCCAAGTCGCTCGATCTCGTCCTCTTCCTCAACGGCCTGCCAATCGCCACCGCCGAGCTGAAAAACCCGCTCACCGGCCAGACGGTCGAAAACGCCAAGCGGCAATACAAGACCGACCGCGACCACCGCGAATTGATTTTTGAGTTTAAGAAACGCACGCTCGTCCACTTCGCAGTTGACCCGGACGAGGCTTGGATGACCACGCGCCTTTCCGGCGACAAAACGCACTTTCTCCCCTTCAATCTCGGCAACGACGGCCACGCCGGCAATCCCATCGTGGGGGGAGCTTCCAGCTCCCCAACAAGGGAGCAGGATGCTCCCGCCACTTTCGGCCACCGCACCGACTATCTCTGGCGCGAGGTCTGGCAGCGTGACAGCTTCCTCGACATCATCGGACGCTTCATCCACCTGCAAGTTGAGGAAAAACGCATCCTCTCCGACGACGGCAGCATAAAAAAGATCACCAAGGAAACGATGATTTTCCCGCGTTATCACCAGCTCGACTCCGTGCGCCGTCTCGTTGACCACGCCCGCCGTCACGGCGCAGGCCGCAACTACCTCGTGCAGCACTCCGCCGGCTCCGGCAAATCCAACTCCATCGGCTGGCTCGCCCACCGCCTCGCCTCGCTCCATGACGACGCGGACAAAAAAGTTTTCGATTCCGTCATCGTCGTCACCGACCGCCGCCTTCTCGACCAGCAGCTTCAAAACACCATTTACCAATTCGAGCACAAGCAGGGCGTTGTTAAAAAGATCGATGAGGACACCCGCCAGCTCGTGCAGGCGCTCGCCGACGGCACGCCCATCGTCATCACCACGCTCCAGAAATTCCCCTTCATCGCCGAGACGCTGGAAAAATTGCGCGAGGAAACCCAATACGGCATCACCATCTCCACGAAGGACAAACGCTTTGCCGTCATCGTTGACGAGGCGCACAGCTCCCAATCAGGCGAAAGCGCGATGGAACTCAAAGGCATCCTCAGCGAACATGTCATTGAGGAGGAAGCCGGCAAATACATGGCCGAGCAAGGTCTCGACCCCGACGACGATGCCGACCACCTCGCGGGCGTTGTCCGCGAAATGATGAAACGCGGCAAGCAACCCAACCTCAGTTTCTTCGCCTTCACCGCCACGCCAAAATACAAAACTCTGAAAGTTTTCGACGAGCCCGGAGCGAACGGAGAAGCACCCTTTCACCTCTACACCATGCGGCAGGCGATTGAGGAAAAGTTCATCCTCGACGTTCTCAAAAACTACATCACCTACGAGGCGTATTACCGGCTCGTGCAAGTGGGCGACGACGATCCCCACGTGCAGCGCAAAAAGGCATCCCGCGAACTCGCGCGCACGCTCACCTTTCATCCCGTCAACCTCCGCGCCAAAACCGAGGTGATGGTCGAACACTTCCGCACCCACGTGAAACACAAGATCGGTGGACGCGCCAAGGCGATGGTTGTCACCGAAAGCCGTCTCCACGCCGTGCGCTACAAACAAACCTTCGACGACTACATCGCTGAAAAAGGTTACACCGACATCAAAACGCTCGTCGCTTTTTCCGGCACGGTTGATGACCCCGAGGCGCCGGGCAAAAACTACATCGAAGTCGGCATGAACGGAGGCATAAAGGAAAGCGAACTTCCCGAACGCTTCGACAGTCATGAATACCAAGTGCTCCTCGTGGCCGAAAAATACCAGACCGGATTCGACCAGCCGCTTCTCCACACCATGTATGTGGACAAAACCCTGACCGGCCTGCACGCCGTGCAAACCCTCTCCCGCCTCAACCGCATGCATCCGGGCAAAGAGGACACCTTCATCCTCGATTTCCGCAACAAGCCCGAGGACATTTTTAAGGCCTTCAAACCCTACTACGAGGACACGCCCTCCGAACCGCTCACCGACGCGCAGCATCTCTACCGACTGCATCACCAGATCGAGGAAACCGGACTCATCCACGAGGAGGAAGTCGCCGCCTTCTGCGAAGTCTATTTCAAGTCAGGCCGCAAGGAAACCGCCCGCGAACACGCGGCGATGAACGGCATTTTGGACAAAGCCGTTGAGCGATTCAAAGCGAACACCGAGGAAACGCGCGAGGAGCTGAAAACGCTGCTCGTGAACTTCCGCAACATGTATGGATTTCTCTCCCAGGTCATCCCGTATCAGGATTCCGACCTGGAGCGGCTTTACATTTACCTGCGTTTTCTCCTCACAAAACTCCCGCGCCGCAACACCGGCCCCGGATACGACTTCGGCGACGATGTGGAACTCCAATACTACAAGCTGCAAAAAATCAGCGAGGGCCAAATCACGCTCAACACCGGCGACGGCTCCCCGCTCAAAGGTCCCAGCGACGTCGGCACCGGACAGGATGACAAGGCGGTCAAATTGTCCGAACTCATCGACATTCTCAACGAACGCTTCGGCACCGACTTCACGCAAGCCGACCAGCTTTTCTTCGATCAAATCGAGGAAGAGGCGCTCGAAAACGAGACCTTGAGAAAAGCCGCTGCTGCCAACACGAAGGAGGACTTTCGCTACGTTTTTGAAAAAGCCTTCGAAGGCCTCGTCATCGACCGCATGGACGGCAACGAGGACATCTTCAACAAGCTGATGAGCGACGGCGATTTCAGGAAACTCGCGCTCGAACACCTGCTGCACAACGTCTATGAAATGCTGAGAAAGCCCGTGGTGGAGTGATGACGGATTGCCTCGTGGAGCCTGAGTTGTTGCAAAGATTGCAATAACTCAAACCGGGCTCAACCTAACGATACAGAACTCCATAACCACCCGCCCCCATGCCCGACCAACCCGCACCTCATACCAATTGTCTCAATACTTTTACTCTTTGAAACAGACGGTTTTTGGGTAGGGCGAAGCCTCAGGCTGAGCCGGAAAACGCCATGATATTCGGACAATTTCGGCTCAGCCGGAGGCTTCGCCCTACCGAGGGCGCATTTTGCACAGTAAAAAATTCTCCTTTTGCACATCTTGCGCCTCTTCGCGGCCAAACGGATCGGCAATTTGAGATCGCCGGTTTGAATCTGCGTCAATCTGCGTTCATCTGTGGTTAAGTTTTTCATCTTTCAATCGCTCGCATCAGCATCACAAACTCGAACCACACCAACACCCATGTCGCACATACTCATTATCAACGGCGCAAAGCGATTTGCGCATTCCGAAGGCAGGCTGAACAACACGCTCACGGAAGTCGCGGAGACGTTCCTCCGCGCAAACGGGCACGATGTCCAAGTCACCCATGTCGATCAGGGCTACGACATCGAGGCCGAGGTCGGCAAAATCTTGCGGGCCGACGCGCTCATTTACCAGATGCCCGGCTGGTGGATGGGACCGCCGTGGATCATCAAAAAATACATCGACGACGTCTTCACCGCCGGGCACGGCAAGCTCTACGCCAGCGACGGGCGCAGCCGTCACTCCGACGCCAAATACGGCTCCGGCGGACTCGTCAAAAATAAGCGCTACATGCTCTCCGTGACATGGAACGCGCCCGTGGAGGCATTCGACGATCCCGCGCAATTTTTCGGAGGAGTGGGCGTGGACGGCGTTTATCTGCCCGTTCACAAGGCCAATCAATTTCTCGGCATGTCGCCGCTGCCCACCTTCATGTGCAACGACGTCATCAAGCAGCCCGATATCGAAGCCGACATCGCCCGCTATCAAGATCACCTGCGCAAGGTTTTCTGTTCCTGACGCTGGACGCGCGATGGCTTAATTCCCATTCTCCAAGCCGAAGACTGCGTTCACGTAGTTGTCGATTGAGAAGGGCTGGAGGTCTTCGGGTTGCTCGCCGAAACCGAGGAAATAGATGGGGAGCTTGAGCTGGCGGTAGATTCCCACAATCGCGCCGCCGCGGCTGGTGCCGTCAAGTTTCGTGAGCACGAGGCCGGTGAGGTTGAAACTTTCATGGAAAACTTTCGCCTGCTGGATCGAATTGGAACCGAGGCTGCCATCGACAACAAGCCAGCGATGTTGCGGCGCGGACGGGTCGTTTTTCTGGAGCACGCGGCGGATTTTCGCGAGTTCCTCCATGAGATTCGCCTTGGTGTGGAGGCGCCCGGCGGTATCGACGATGAGGACGTCGCGCTTGCGCGCCTTCGCCGCCTGCCACGCGTCGTAGGCAACGGCCGCGGAATCGGCGCCGGTGTGGCTCGCGACGATGTCGAGCTCAAGACGCGCGGCCCAGGTTTTGAGCTGCTCAACGGCGGCGGCGCGGAAGGTGTCGCACGCGGCGAGCACGACGGTTTTGTTGTCTTCGCGCAAGCGCCACGCGAGCTTGGCCGACGTGGTGGTTTTGCCGGAGCCGTTGACGCCGATCATGGCGATGACCGTGGGATTCGGCGCGCCATCGTCGGCGGTGGACGGCGGCGTGTCCTCAAGGCGACCCTCGGAGCCGGCGAGCACGCGGCGCAAAACCGCCGCGCCGATTTCGGCCGCCTGCTGTCCGCGGAGCGTCTTGTCCTTTTTGTAGGCGGACTGAATTTCCTGCAAAATTTCCTCGGTTGTCTCGACTCCGAAATCCGCCGTGTAAAGCGCCTCCTCCAGCGTTTCCAGCGATGAGGCGTCGATTGGTTTGCCGCCAAAAAGCGCGGCTGTTTTCGAGGCAATGGCCGTGACGGTTTTCGAGAGGCCGTCTTTGAATTTTTTAAATAAACCAAACATGGAAATAAGAAAAAGGCTGAAAGACTGAATGCGGAAGGAGTCAGGAGTCAGAATACAGGAGTCAGGAGGGCGCTGCCGCGCCGGTGAGTGTTTTAGGTTGAAGATTCAAATTTAAGATGCGGAAAGGGGCGGAATCCGGCGTTCTGGCGCGCCGGCCTTTGATTTTCTTTTTCAGCCTTTCAGCCCTTCAGTCTTTCAGCCTTTCAAAATCACCCGGCTTTTCGGGCGTCGCGTCCGAGCTGGTCTTTAAGCCGGTCGAGGATGCCGTTGATGAAGCGTTTTGAATCGTGCGTGGAAAATTGTTTCGAGAGGTCGATGGCCTCGTTGATGGAGACGATGGGCGGGATGTCCTTGCGGTGCGTCATCTCGAAAATCGCCATGCGCAGGATCGCGAGGTCGATGCGCGCGATGCGGTCGAACTCCCAGTTGTGCGCGAACTCCTTGATGCGGGCGTCGATCTCGCCGAGGTTTTCGATAACGCCATTGATGAGTTCCTCGCCGAACGCGTAATGCTCGCGGGGGTTTTGTTGCGATTGGAAAAACACATGCAAATCCTGCGCGAGGTTCGCGGGCGTGTTGAGGCTCCAGGCGTAGAGAAACTGCATGGCGGCGACGCGGCCGTCGCGGCGCTGGGCAAAAATGCCTTTTTTACCGTGGTTCATTTTTTGGCGGAAAGGGTTTTCTTCAACGCGGCCATTTCGAGCGCGGTGTGCGCGAACTCGCTGCCGCGCGCGATCTTGCCGAGGCAGCGCGTTTTTGCCTGCTGCTGGTTTTCGGCGACAATAATGCCGTTGATGACCGGCGTGCGCGTGTCGAGCGCGACCCGTTGGAGCGCGTGCGCGGAGGCGTCGGCGATCACTTCATAATGGATGGTGTCGCCGCGGATGAGCACGCCGAGCGCGATGAGAACATCGGGCTTTTGCGAGGCGGCGAGCAGTTGCACGGCGGAGGGCGCCTCGTTCGAGCCGGGCACGCGGTGAATGCGGATGTTTTTTTCCTTAACGCCGGCGCTGACGAGCGTCTCGTATGCCTGATGCAGAAGCGCATCGACGAGCACGCCGTTGAAGCGCGCGGCTACGATGCCAACCTTGAAGGCGGCGCCGTTGATGGATTGTGGCTTGGGCGTGTCGAGACTCATGAGTGAAAAAATGAACCTGTCTGTGTGCAATCGGCGGGCGCGCGGCGCAACATCGAAAATGCGCCCGATCCGCCTTCGCGCGAAAAACCCCGCGCGCATTCCGCCTCCCGCAAAGAAAAACCGCGCACAAACGCCCTTTTCCTGTTGATGCCCACCCCCAAAAAACGCAACGCTTCAGCCTTCGTTTTCCAAAACTCAAACCATTTTCATTGTTTTCACGTTCATGTATTCGATTCTGGCAAGTATTTCCGTTGTTGATGTGTTCATGCGCTGCGATCTTGTCGGCAAGGTCATCGTGTGCGGGCTCGCCGTGGCCAGCATCATCGCATGGGCCGTGATGATCGGCAAACGCAACGACCTCGCGCAACTCCGCCGGCTCAATCTCGCCTTCGACCAGCACCTCCGCGACCAGCGCTCGCTGCTCGATCTCCCCGAGTCCTACCGCAACAAACGCTCGATCCCCTACGGCGACCTTTTCGCCGACGCAATCAACGCCTACTGGCGCGCCGCCGAGATCGGCAAGGCCAAGGGAATCGACACAAAACAATACCGCCTCGAGCACACCGAAAACGCCCTCCAGCGCGCCCTCTCGCGCCAGATCCTCAACTATGAGTCGAGCATGGTGTTTCTCGCCTCGATCGTGTCCGGCGCGCCCTTCCTCGGGCTGCTCGGCACCGTCTGGGGCGTCATGGAATCCTTCAACGCCGTTACCGTGCAGCAAACCGCCAGCATCCAGACCCTCGCGCCGGGCGTCGCCTCCGCGCTCCTCACCACGGTCGCCGGCCTCGTGGTCGCGATTCCCTCGATGTTCGGCTACAATTATCTTTTCTCAAACAACAAACGCCTCATCACCGAGCTCGAAAACTTCGCCAGCTCCCTCTCCGACCGCATCGAGCTCGAATCACAATAAGGGGAAAAGCCTGAAAACCTGAAGGCCTGAAGGCTGAAAAAATCATCCCAGACACCACAAATCTCACACCGACGAAGTTCCGAAATTCAGCATTCAGGTTTTCAGAACTTCAGAACTTCCACCACAATGTCCCGTTTTGTCAGACGCCCGCGCCAGTCGCACCCGATCGCAGAGTTGAACGTCACCAACCTGATCGACCTCGGCTTCACGCTTCTGATCATTTTCATGATCGCCACGCCCCTGATCAACCAGGAGCAAACCATTCCCGTAAACCTGCCCATCCAATCTCCGTCCGAAGGCCTGAAGCCCGACCCGAAAACCCAATTCATCGCCGTCACCATCCGCGAACAAGGCGACTACTTCATCGATCAACAACTGGTCACGCTCAGCGAACTCCGCACCCGCCTCAAGGCCCTTGGCGCAAACCCGGCAAACATCGTCATCCGTATCCGCGCCGACGGCAACGTGCCCTATCAAAAAATCATTTCGCTGATCGACGATCTCAAGCAGAACAACCTAAACAAAGTCACCTTCGACACCCAGGCCGGAGCGTAGCGAAGGAAGGGCTGAAGAACTGAACGGCTGAAAGGCTGAATCAGAAAGCCAAAGGCCGGAGAGCCGGATCGCCAGAGTGTCTCAAACCAAATCTCATCATTAAAAAACTTGCGGCGCGGCAGCGCCCTCCTGACTCCTGTATTCTGAATCCTGACTCCTTTTTTCCCATGTCCCGCTCCGTTGTCATCGTAGGTCGTCCCAATGTCGGCAAAAGCCGCCTCTTCAACAGGCTCGCGCGCAAACGCATTTCCATTGTCCACGACAAGCCCGGCATCACGCGCGACGTCGTCACCACACGCATCGCCGACGGCGACTACACGCTCCAGGACACCGGCGGACTCGGGCTCAAGGGCGGAGAGACGCCCGCGCAACTCATCGCCGCGTCCGAAAAACAAGTCTCCTTCGCCATCGACACCGCCACGCTCATCCTCTTTGTCGTCGACGGACTCGAGGGCCTCACCGCGCTCGACACACGCATCGCCGCCGAGCTGCGCAAAGGCAAAAAGCCCGTGCTCCTCGTTGTGAACAAGGCCGATTTCGGCGAGGAAAAAATCGACGTCGCCGAAGCCTACCGCCTCGGCCTCGGCGAGCCCCTCTTCATCTCCGCCGAGCACGGACGCGGCGAAACCGACCTTCGCACCGCGATAAAAAAACACCTCGACGCCAGCGACACCGGCGAGGCGGTAGAAACACAAGATGGCGCGCCGAAACCTCTCTGCGTCTGCTTCATCGGGCGCCCCAATGTCGGCAAATCCTCGCTCTCCAACCGCCTCCTCCGCTCCGACCGCCTCATCGTCAGCGACGTGCCCGGCACCACGCGCGACGCGGTCACCCACGACTTCCAATTCCGGGGACGCGACAAAAAACTCCACCCCTTCCGCCTCATCGACACCGCCGGCATCAAGGCCGCGACCAAGCTCGCATCGCCCGTCGAATATTTTTCGCGCCTCCGCTCGCTCGACTCGATCAAGGAAACCGACGTCGTCTTCGTGGTTCTCGACGCCATGGAAGGCGTCACCCAGCAGGACAAGGCCATCGCCGGCGAAGCCATCAAGGAGCACAAGCCCATCATCGTGGTCGTCAACAAATGGGATCTCGTGCACAAGGCGTTCGCCGACGGCACGACCGCCGGCACCGCGCTGCGCGGATTCAAGGATGAGCGCGAATACCGCGAGAAATACGAGAAAGCCGTGTTCGAGCGCCTCTACTTCACGCCCGGCGCGCCCCTCATCTTTGTCTCGGCCATGAGCGGCTACGAAGTGTCGCGCATGTTAAACAGCGCCGTGAAACTGCATCGCGTCCTCGATAAAAAAATCCCCACCGCGCGACTCAACAAACTCATCGTCCACCTCGCCGAGCGCACACCGCCGCCCGCCGTCGCCGGCCGCCGCTTCCGCATCTACTACGCCACGCAAACCAGCAATCACCCCTTCCGGATAAAAATTTTCTGCAACCGCGAGGGAAACCTCGCCGAAAACTACCGCCGCTACCTGGAGGCCGGCGTTATCAACGAATTCGATCTCCACGGCTGCCCCGTTTATTTCGACCTCGTCGGCAAAAAAATCGACCCCGAGCGCGTCGGCAAATACAGCGACGAAAAACGCGCGCACCTCGCCCGCCTCCGCAAAAACTCGCCCGCCGGCGAAACTCCCGGCGGCGATGACGACGACTTCCAACCTTTCGAAACAATCGAGGACTGATTACTCACAGCGGCTTAAATTGTCGAACGCACGAGTCACTATCCCGGCCGCAGTGCCTTTCTTTCACTCTTCACCATTCACTCTTCACCCTTCTCCATGCTTCGCATCGTTTTCATGGGTTCCGATCCCATCGCCCTGCCGCTTCTCAACTGGATCGCCGGCGCCGACGGCGCACAGCACGCGCGCATCGTCGCGGTTTACACGCAGCCCGACCGCCCCTCGGGGCGCGGCATGAAAATCCGGCCCAATGCCATAAAAACGTGGGCGCTCGAGCACGGCATCCCCGTGCACCAGCCGGAAAAACTCACCGGTGAAACCCGCGCCGAACTCGCCTCGCTCGCGCCCGACCTCTCGCTCGTCATGGCCTACGGGCACATCCTGCGTGACGACTTCATCAACACGCCCCGCCTCGGCACGCTCAACCTCCACACCTCGCTGCTCCCCAAGTATCGCGGCGCCTCGCCGATCCAGACGGCCATCGCGTGCGGCGAGCGCGAAACCGGCGTCTCGCTCATGCGCATCGTCCGCAAACTCGACGCCGGCCCCGTCGCCGACGTTGAGCGCGTGCGTATCGAAAATCTGGATACGGCGCTCGACGTGGAGCAAAAACTCGCCGCCGCCTGCGTCCCACTCATCGCCCGCGCGCTTCCCCGACTCGCAACCGGCGAGCTTCAATTCACCGAACAAAACGAAACGGACGCCACCTTTTGCCGGCGCCTTGACAAGGCAGACGGCGCGCTCGACTTCAACGTCCCCGCCGCCGTGCTCGCCGCCCGCATCAACGGCCTTTATCCGTGGCCCGCGTGCAGCGTCGAAATCAACGGCACCCACCCGATAAAATTCGGCCAGGCGGATAGCGTGGAATGGACCATTCCCACATGGATGCGCATACTGTCGGGTTACAAGGGCAAGGTCAGTTGCGTGTCATTTGGCAATACGCTGATGTGGGCAGCCGGCGGATTGGCTGGCACGGCGGATCCGCTCCCGCCCGGCACCATCCTCCCCTCTGACACCAGTATCATCCACATCGCCACTGCCGACGGCATCCTTCGCATTCACCGCCTGCAACGCCCATACGGCAAAATGGTTCCCGCGGCCGACTACCAGATTAAATGTTCCATCAGCCCCGGCACGCTACTGAGCTCGCAACCCATGACGAAATTGCTCTCGTAGGGGCGTCGCTCGCGACGCCCTGCTTGGGGACAATGCGCGCCGTTCACGGGCGTCGCAAGCGACGCCCCTACGCACCATGGTGGGAAACGAACGCTTCGACCGATTGGCGCACTTGGCAACCGCATCCACCCAAACACTTTTATAAAACATCGGTATTGAAGCCCAACGGGCTTCCATAAGACAGCCCAGGGTTGCTGCAGCGAAGCGCAAGCCACCCTGGGGAATTGGAAAAAACACACACAACCCTGAAAGGGTTGCGCAATCGAAGATCCACGCCCCTTGAATCATGTATTCGAAAACTGAATACGCGAGGCATTTTCCGCCATCGCCAACCATGAACCATATTGCGGAATGCGCTACGTGTTACTTCGTCGTCTCGTCGGGCGCATCCGTTTTCGTTTTGCTCACGAGCACCTTGTCCACGCGGTGGCGGTCCATGTCCACGATTTCGAAGCGCCAGCCCGCGTATTCAAAGAAGTCCCCGGACGCCGGAATGCGTCCGAAATTCGTCACCATGAAACCGCCGAGCGTTTGAAAATCCGCCTCCTCCTCGTGGGGAAGCTCGTCGATGTTGAGCAGCGATTTTAAGTCGCCCGTGGTCAGAGTGGCGTCGATCAGCCACGAGCCGTCCTCGCGCTGTTTCGATGCGGGCGCCTCGCGGCTGTCCTGCGCGGGCAGGTCGCCGACAATCGCCTCGAGCACGTCAATGAGCGTGACGAGCCCCTGGATCGCGCCGAACTCGTCGGTTATAAGCGCGATGTGCTTGCCGGTCTTCTTGAACGACTCCAGGAGGTGCATCGCCATCATCGTCTCGGGCACCACCAGCGGCGAAACGAGCAGGTCCTTCAAATTGGTTTTTAACCCGATCGCCGAATGCGCCCAGAGCGCCTTCACGGCTATCATGCCGAGCACATGATCGCGGCTGCCTTGGTAAACGGGAAAATACGAATGGCCGCTCGCCACGATTTTGCGCCAGTTCACCTCCTCGGTGTCGTCGAGGTTGAGAAAAACAATCTTCGGGCGGGGCGTCATGATCGCGGTCACGGCCATCTGGTCGAGTTCGAGCACGCCTTCCACCATTTCCTGCTCGGCCTTGTTGAACACGCCCGCGTGCAATCCCTGCTCGATGAGTATGTTGACCTCCTCGTCCGAGACGGGCGCGTCCTTCGGCGCCTTGTTCAGTCCGAAAATACGCAGGAATCCCTCGGTCAAATATGACAGCAACGCGACAACCGGCGAGACCACGACCGCGAGCTTGTTGAGGATGGGCGCCGTCCACATCGCGATGCGCTCGGGATACGCAAGCGCGATCCGTTTCGGCACCAGCTCGCCCAAGACAACCGTGCCGAGCGTCAGCACGACAACAACCAGCGCGATGGCGATTTCCCGGGTGAACGCCGGCATCCACGACACCTGCGCCAGCAACACATCCAGTTTCCTGCCGACAGTCTCGCTACTGAACGCGACATTCGTGTAACCGATCAGCGTGATTCCGATTTGCACGGTGGACAGGAAGCGGGTCGGCGAGATCGCCGTGGCGAGCGCGACCGCAGCGCGCGCCTTGCCCTCGTCGGCGAGTTGCTTCAGGCGGGCCTTGCGGGCCGAGACGACTGCAATCTCCGCGAGCGCAAAAAAGCCGTTGGCCAGCAACAAAAGGAAAATGACAAAAAGTTCTGTTGAAAGGCTGGTCATGAATTGGCGGAATCATTGAAGGCTGGAAGCCCGCCATGCAAATACATTGAGCCCAAAAACGAACGCTCCGCCTTTTTCAGCAATTTAGGCGCAAACAAGTGCTGTTATGTTTGCCTCCACGGATTCCAGCGCACACGTCGCAGGCACTCACACACAATTCTTGGTATTTACCCCCACTTGGTGCCCGACTTTCCGCGCGAAATTGTAAATAAAATATAAACACCTGCCAAATCGCGATTTATTAACAATTTTTTGCGCATTTTTAAATCGAGTAACATCAGTGGCGCGCCCACAAAAGCGCTCAAACACACGTAGAAATGCAGCCCATGTTCAATCAACCATACCAAAATAACACACATGCACAGCATGATAAAACCGAACTGACAACCACACCCCCCTTCGCGCCAAACCGCATGCCATCGCCGGATGCGCCGCCGTCGTTTCTTGAAAAATACGAGGCCCCCTCCGTCGAGACCGAGTCCGCCGGACGAAGCAACCTGCAACTCTACTTGCAGGAAATCGGCAGGACGCCGCTTCTTAGCTTGGAGGAGGAAACCGCCCTCGCCCGCCGCGTCCTCAGCGGCGACAAGGAAGCCCGCGACCACATGATCAAGGCCAACCTCCGACTCGTCGTGAGAATCGCCCGCGATTACAAGGACTTCGGCCTCCCCTTCCTCGACCTCATTAGCGAGGGCAACATCGGCCTAATCAAAGCCGTCGAGCGCTTTGACCCCGACAAGGGCGGAAAACTCTCCACCTACGCCGCGTGGTGGATCAAACAATCGATCAAGCGCGCCCTCGCCAACCAAAGCAAAACGATCCGCCTGCCCGTCCATCTCGTCGAAAAAATCTCAAAACTCCGCCGCGCCGCCCACGCGCTCAGCGAGGAACTCGGACGCGAGCCGACCGACGAGGAGCTCGCCGCCGAACTCCAGATTCCGACCGCCAAGGTCACGCACCTCAAATCCGTCAGCGCCCGCCCAAGCTCGCTCGACGCACCCGTCGGCAGCGACAGCGACTCGGCGCCCCTTGGGGAACTCATTGGCGACGAAAACACCGCGAACCCGTTCGACAGCCTGCGCGCGCGCAATCTCAGCATCGATCTCCGCAACATGATCAACGCGCTCGACCCGCGCGAAGCCGAAATCATCAAACTGCGCTTTGGCCTCGAAGGGCTCAACGAAATGACCCTTGAGGAAATCGGCGTGAAATTCCGCATCACACGCGAACGCATCCGGCAGTTGCAAAACTCCGCCCTCATAAAAATGCGAAAAGCCATGGCGCAAAACGAGGCCCTGCGCTCGCGCGCCGAAGTCGCCGAGGAAACGCGCCAGCGCAAACGCATGGAGGTCATCCGCGAGTTCATCGAGGCCAACACACAATCGGTCTCCTAAAACCCTCGCGCACCCGCGTCCCGGAAAAAGCCGAGCCCCCGCTCGGCTTTTTTGCGCAGCCCGTCCCGAGCCGCCCCCTCAAACTTTCCGAGTGCAACCGCCCTCATTCTGTGTAGTCTTGTTTCCACACTTCACCATTATTCAACTCCTGACTCTTGTATTCTGACTCCTGACTCCTACATCCTAACTCCTTCCGTTTTCACACCCATCATGCCAACAGTCCTTGCACTATTGCCGGAAGGCTTTGAGGAACTCGAAGCCATCGCCCCCATCGACATGCTCCGCCGCGCCGGAGTCGGGGTCACCACCGCCTCGCTCACGGAAACCCTCTCCGTGAACGGCCGCAACGGCATCACAATCCAAGCCGACGCCACACTTTCCGCAAACCCGGAAAAACTTCACGACATGCTCCTCATCCCCGGCGGCCCCGGCGTGAAACTCCTCCGCGCCGACCCGCGCGTCTCCGCGCTCGTGCGCGCCCACGCCGGAGCCGGCCGCTGGCTCGCCGCCATCTGCGCCGCGCCCACCGTCCTCAACGACGCCGGTCTCCTCGCCGGACGCCGTCACACCTGCCACACCTCCGTCCTCAACGAACTCCCCAACGCGCTCATGCAAGAACGCGTTGTTGTTGACGCCAACATCATCACCTCGCGCGGCGCCGGCACCGCGATCGACTTCGGACTGGTGCTCGTCGAAAAACTCACCACCCCCGAAAAGGCCCGCGAAATCCAAGCCTCCATTTGCGCCTGAACCGCTGCGCGGAAGAGTGAAACCTGAAAAATAAAGAGTGAAGAAAAAGCGCACTTCTTCCGTTTTCACCCGTCACCATTCACTCATCACCCTTCCGCCGCTCCCCTGCCTGAAATTTAACGCCAGCAAACCTTTTTCACATGCCCACCAAACCCTACGACCTTCTCGTCCTCGGCGGCGGCTCCGCCGGTTTTAACGCAGCGCGAGTCGCGCGCGACGAATTCGGCAAACGCGTCGCCATCGTTGACGGCGCGCGCGAACTCGGCGGCCTGTGCATTCTTCGCGGATGCATGCCGTCGAAAACCCTCCTTTGGATGACCGAGGTTCTCCACCTCGCGCAAAAAGGCAAAACCTTCGGCCTCCACATCCCCGTCGCGCGCCCGGATATCCGCGCCATGCACGCGCGGAAGAAAAAAATCATCGCCGAGTTCGCCGACTACCGCGCGCGCGCCATGAACTCCGGCAAATACGACCTCTACCGCGCAAACGCCCGATTCATCGACCCGCACACCGTCGAACTCAACGACGACAAACGCACCCGGCTCTCCGCAAAAAAAATCCTCATCGCCACCGGCTCGCGCGTATCCACTCCGCCAATACACGGCCTCGCCGACACCCCGCACTGGACAAGCGACGACGTCCTCGACCTCAACTTCATCCCCAAAAGCGTGATCGTCCTCGGCGGCGGCATCATCGCCGTCGAACTCACGCAATACCTCCGCCGCCTCGGCGTCCGCGTGACGCTCATCCAGCGCAGCCCCAACATCCTCCGCGACCACTCCCCCGAGGCCAGCGCCGTCATTCAACAGGCGCTCCGCGACGAAGGCGTCGAACTCTTTACCCACACTCGCATAGAAAAAATCGCTCAGACAAAACGCGGCGTCCGCGTAACCTTCTCGCACACGCACAACGGCGCCACAAAAAGCGTCGCCCGCGAAGCCGCCCACCTCTTCAACGCCCTCGGACGCGAACCCAACACCGCCGGCCTCAATCTCGCCGCCGCCGGCGTCCGTCTCACACCCGCCGGCCGCATCCGCGCCAACCGCCACCAGCAAACCACCGCGCCGCACATCTACGCCGGCGGCGATGTCTGCGGTCCCAACGACATCGTGCACCTCGCCATCGCCCAAGGCGAACTCGCCGCCCGCCACGCATTTCTCCCGTCAACCCGCCCGCCGCGGATCCCCGCAATCCTTTCCTCGGCGCACCTCCTCAACGTCGTCTTCACCGACCCCGCGCTCGCCACCATCGGTCTGCTCGAAAGCCAACTCCGCGCAAAAAAAATCCCCTTCATCGCCGCCAGCTATCCCTACAACGACCACGGCAAAACCATCCTCATGGACGCCAACGCCGGCTACGTAAAAGTCCTCGCCGACCCAAAACGCGGCCGCATCCTCGGCGCCGAAATCGTGGGCCGCGACGCCGGCGAGCTGATTCACATCTTCAGCACCCCGCTCGTAATGCGCGCGACAGTCCACGACATGCTCCGCGCTCCCTGGTATCATCCCACCATCGCCGAAATCATCACCTACCCCCTCGAAGAACTCGCCGAAAAAACAAACCAATAATTAACCACGGAGAACACGGAGATACACGGAGACAGAGGAAAATTGATCAGCTATTCCTCATGAATTCCTCCGTGCCTCTCCATGGTTAATAAAAACTCAACTCAACCGTTTTCCCTTTATATGAAACGCAACCTCCCGCTCGTCCTCGCGCTCCTCCTTTCGATCTTCACCCTTCCTCCTTCACTCTTCGCGGCGAATCGCGCCGCGGACTGGCGCGCTGTCGCCGACGCACAAAAAGCAGGCCAGCCCAAAACCGCCTCCGCCGCGCTCGACAGTATTATAACCAGCGCGCTTGCCGATGGTTCTCATGCCGAGGCGCTGAAAGCCATCCTGCAAAAAACGCAAACCGACGCCTCCGGCGAAAAACAAAAAGAGCAACCCGCTTATGTTATTCGCGCACTCAATGCCTGGCTCGCCGACACGCCGCCCGCCGACACCAACGGCAATGCACGCCCAACGCTTTCGCCGCAAATGCGCCCGCTTCTTGAAACCGCACTCGCGAAAACTTGGTGGGCGTATTATCAAGCCAACCGTTGGCAACTCCTCCGACGCACACAAACCGCCGAGCCCCCCTCCGACGATTTCCTCACTTGGGACGCACGTCGTGTTCTTACCGAAACCGCCTCGCACTTTGAAGCCGCGCTCGCCGATTCCGACACGCTTCAAAAAACACCCATCGCCACACTGGCCCCCCTTCTCGCCAAAGGCGAACTCCCCGACGACTACCGCCCCACCCTCTATGATTTTCTCGTCCACGAGGCCATCGCTTTTTACAGCGCGGGCGAGCAAGGCGTTTCCAAATCTGAGGATGCTTTCGAACCCGCTCCCGATTCGCCCATCCTCGGCACACTCGAAGAATTTCTGGCATGGAATCCCGGGAGCGCCGAGCCCAAGCCCGGCTCAATTGTAAGCCAAAATCAACAACCTGAAAATACCACGGACGTCTCACCCGTGCCACGCAATCCCACCCTCCGCGCCATCCAACTCTACCAGCAACTCCTCCGCTTCCACCTCGACGACCCGCTCCCCCAACTCGCCCTCGCCGACGCCGACCTCGCCCGCATCACATGGGCAGCCAAAGTCCTCGGCAACAACGATACCACCCGCGAGATCCACGCCGCCGCGCTGCGCAGTTTTATCAAACACAATACCGCCGCAGCCCCCGCCGTCGCGGCCTCCGCATCTCTCACGCTCGCCCGGTTCCTTGAAAAGGACGATCCCGATGCCGCAGTCGTCGCCGCCCAAGCCGGCGTTCAGCTTGGAACCCGCGCTAGAGACGACGACATCAGTGCGCTCAATAATCTCATCGAACGCATCACACTTCCCGCGCTCGGCAATATTGTCACTGAGAGCACTTGGCCGACCGACCCCGCCAATACGCCGGCGCAAATCAGCATCCGCTACCGCAACCAGACAAAAATCCATTTTCGCGCCTACAAATGCGACTGGGGGAAAAGCATTCACGACCGGAACGCACGCTCATTCAGATTTACTGATTACCATAAAAGCTTTCTCACGTCCTCCCGCGCCATCGCTAAAAGCTGGAGCGCGGAAATTTCCGCCACGCCCGACTATCGTTACAATGAGCAAAAACTCGACGCCCCGCGCGACCTCGAACCGGGCTTCTACGTGCTCATCGCCAGCTTCGCCGAAGATTTCTCCGAGGAAAACAACGCCATCTCCTGCACCACGTTCTGGGTATCAAATCTAGCCATCGTCCACGACAGCCGAAACCGCACCACCGGCCAGCTCTCCGGCTATGTCGTTAACGCCACCACAGGCGAACCCGTCGCCAACGCCAGCGTTACCGCATGGCTCAACGTGAAATCCGAAAACACACTCGAAACAATAGAAGGCGTCACCTCGCCCACCGGTCATTTCTCGCTCTCGACGCGCGCGGACGAATCATTCAGACCGCGAATCAGCAGCATCCACGCCGTCGCTCCCGACGGGGCCACGGTCTCCACATCGTTCAACATTCAAAGCCGCACCACGCCCCCCGTCATCGACCGCACCCGCACGCGCGTTTATTTCTTCACCGATCGGGCCATCTACCGCCCCGGGCAAACCATCCATTTCAAGGCGGTCGTCCTGAAACACGGGCCCGCGCGTGGAAAATTCAAACTTTTGGAAGATCACCCAATTACCATCGTCATCGACGACCCCAACAACAAAAAGGCAGGCGAACTCGAACTCGTCACCAATGGCTTCGGCTCCGTGACCGGCAGCTTCACAATCCCCGCGGGGCGTCTCAACGGTCGCTATCGCCTCCGCGGTGACAACCGCGAAAATGGCTTCACCACCGTCAACATCGAGGAATACAAACGCCCGAAATTCGAAGTCACACTCGCCCCGCCCTCGACCGCGCCCAAGCTCAATGAAACCGCATCGCTCACCGGCACCGCCACCGCCTACACCGGCGCGCCGATTGACGAAGCCAAAGTCAAGTGGCGCGTTCGCCGCGAGGTGCGCTGGCCGCCTTGGTGCTGGTGGTTCCGCCCCGGAGTGTCGCGCGAAATCGCGCACGGCGTGACGACGACCGATGCGAACGGCAAATACACACTCGCCTTCACCGCCCTCCCCGACCCCGCCGTCGATCCCGACGACGAGCCCTCATTCAAATACACCATCACCGCCGAGGTCACCGACACCTCCGGAGAAACCCGCACCGCCAAGCACACCGTCACCATCGGCCACACCGCGCTCGCCGCCACCATTGCCACCGAAAGCGACTGGCACATTTCCTCAAAACCCGTCACCCTGAAACTTTCAACCGCCACGCTTGATGGCGCTCCGCAAACCGCGACCGGCACCGTCGCCATCCACGCCCTCAAGCAGCCGAAAAAAGTTCCCCGACCCTCCCTTGATGCCGCCCGCAACACCTCCTATCGCCGCGCCTCGACCAGCACCGCGACGCGCCCCGTCCCCGACGAGAATTCCTCCGACACGCGAGACTGGCCCATCGAGAAAAAATCCGTTATCACGCTCCCCTTCACCACTGACGCCGAAACCGGCAAAGCCGAGCTCGCGCCAAAACTGTCGGCGGGCATTTACCGCGCATTCGTCACAACCGTGGATCGCTTTGGCAAAAACGTCACCGCGCAAGTCGACATCCGTGTGCTTGATCCCGGTGCCTCGCACCATTCGATAAAAGAGCCTCTCTCAATCGCCGCTCCCTCGTGGACACTGCATCCCGGCAACACGTTTGAGGCACTCTGGTCAACCGGCTACGATGCCGCGCGCGCGTGCATTGTTATTGAGCGTGACGGTAAAGCATTGCGGAGTTTTTGGACAAACCCCGGTGCGACACAGCAGAAGATTCGCGTGAACATCACCAACTCCATGCGCGGCGGTGTGCTCCTGCGCATTTTTCAAATGCGCGACAACCGCCTCGTCTCCGAAGCCCGGCTGATCGACGTGCCATGGGATAACAAGCAACTGAAAATCACCTGGGAGCATTTCACTTCAAAGCTTGTTCCGGGAGGACGCGAAACATGGACGGCTCGCATCACCGGCCCCAACGCCGAACCCGCCGCCGCCGAATTCGCCGCTACGCTCTATGACGCCTCGCTCGACCAATACCGCGCCCACAACTGGCTAAGTCGCATCGCGCCCTTTCGCTCGCAGGCCATGAACAACACGCGGTGGCATACAAGCAATAGAAACTCCCACCTCATACGGCTTCACAACGACCTGAATCCAGTCTCACCCGCGTCAAGAGCCAAAGCCCCGCTCTATCGCACATGGAGTGATTTTACCCTCCGACAATGGTCGGACGACAGCGTGCGCGTCGGCGGCGGCGCATTTAGCACAGGAGACTTAGTCTACCTCGAAAGATTTGCCGTGACGGAAGAAGCCCGGAGTTCGACCAGAAATCCCACTCTTTCGGCGGCGAAGGCAGTGCCAAGGTCAGCGGTCTCCGCCGACAACTACTCCGGCGGGTTGGTTCCGCTTGGTAGACCGGACGGAGCAACAATGACCACTCCCGTATGGTCGGTCGACCAAGCCCCCGACCTCGCCGCCGTCACCGCGCGCAAGAACCTTAACGAAACGGCCTTTTTCTTCCCGCAACTCCTGACCGATTCGGACGGCTCCGTGCGCATGGAGTTCACGGTGCCCGAGGCGCTCACACGCTGGAAATTCCTCGGCTTCGCGCACGACAAACAACTGCGCTCCGCCATCCTCACTGACACCGCCGTCACCGCGAAAGACCTCATGGTGCAGCCCAACCCGCCGCGCTTCCTGCGCGAGGGCGACACCGTCGAGTTCACCGTCAAAGTCACCAACATGACGGACAAGCCGCAAACCGGATCCGCCCAGCTCACCTTCGCCGACGCCAGCACGCTGAAAGACATGGATATATTCACCTTTGAAACAATAGATGGTGAAGCTAATCGCCCCAAGCGTCCTTTTACATTGGCACCAAATTCATCGAAAACAATTTCATGGCGCATTTATGTTTCCGACGGCCAGGGTTTCCTCACCTACAAAGCCGTCGCCTCCACCGGCGCGGTCAGCGACGGCGAGGAGGGTTTTCTGCCCGTCCTCAGTCGCCGCCAGCTCGTCACCGAATCCATCACGCTGCCCGTCCGCGACAAAGGCACTTACACATTCAGCTTCGACAAACTCGCCGCATCCGCAACCGACACCACCCTTCGCCACGAATCCCTGACCGTGCAAATGACCAGCAACCCCGCCTGGTATGCCGTGCTCGCGCTGCCCAACCTCATGGAATATCCGCACGGATGCACCGAGCAACTCTTCAACCGCTACTACGCCAACGTCCTCGCCGCGCACATCGCCAACTCCGACCCGAAAATCGCGCGCGTCTTCGAGCAATGGCGCAACACCCCCGCGCTCGAATCGCCCCTCCTCAAAAACGAGGACCTCAAATCCGTGCTCATCGAGGAAACCCCGTGGCTGCGCGACGCCACGCGCGAAAGTGAAAACCGCCGCGCCATCGGAAATCTCTTCGATGCCAACCGCCCCGCCGCGCAAACCCAGGCAATCATCGCGCAACTCGCCGAGCGCCAGATGAACGACGGCCTCTGGGCATGGTTCCCCGGCGGACGCGGCAGCGACTACATCACCCGCTACCTCGTCGCCGGATTCGCGCGCCTGCGCCACTTCGGCATCCCGCTCGACAACCGCGCCGACACCATGCTCAAGCGCGCCGTCACCGCGCTCGACGCCGCCCTCGCCAAACACCACGCAGAGCTCATCGCCTCGAAAAACTTCAACCCCGACGACAAACACCTCGGCAGCGCCGACGCATTCCAACTCTACACACGCAGCTTCTACCTGAAGGAAATCCCCATCCCCGACACCGCCCGCGCCGCCTACGACTTCTACGCCGCGCAAGCCCGCAAACACTGGCTCTCGCTCCCGCGCCAATCCCAAGGCCACGCCGCCCTCGCGCTCGCCCGCATGGGCGACACCGCCACACCCGCCGCCATCGTCACCTCGCTCAAACAACACGCCCAAAACCACGACGAACTCGGCATGTATTGGGCCGACACCAACCGCGGCTGGTTCTGGTGGCAGGCCCCAATCGAAACCCAGGCGCTCATGATCGAAGTCTTCGACGAAGTCGCGCGCGACGCCCAAGCCGTCTCCGACCTCCAACTCTGGCTGCTCAAGCAAAAGCAAACCCAAGCCTGGCCCAGCACCAAGGCGACCGCCGACGCCGTCTACGCGCTGCTCCTGCGCGGCGCCGACAAACTCGCATCCGACGCCCTTGTCACCGTTTCACTTGGCGGCAAAAAAATCGCCCCCGCCCAATCCGAGGCCGGCACCGGCTATTATCGCGAACGCATCCCCGGCCCATCCATCACACCCGCAATGGGAGAAAAAATCACCGTCACCAAAACCAACGCCGGCCCGGCGTGGGGCGGCGTCACCTGGCAGTATCTTCAAACCATCGACAAAATCACCCCGCACGAAGGCACGCCGCTCACGCTCAAGAAAACCCTTTGGAAACAAATCAACACATCGAGCGGCCCAACCCTCGTCGCGCTCGACAAAACCAAGCTTGAGCCCGGCGACACCCTCATCGCGCGCATCGAACTGCGCACCGACCGCGAAATGGAGTTCGTGCACTTGAAAGACCAGCGAGGCAGCGGCACCGAGCCGGTCAACGTCCTGAGCGGCTACCGCTGGAAAAACGGCCTCGGTTATTATGAGAGCACGCGCGACACCGCCACGCACTTCTTCATGGACTGGCTACCCGCCGGCACGCATGTGTTCGAGTATCCGGTGCGCGTGCAACTGCGCGGCGTCTACGAAAGCGGCATCGCCGAAATCCAGTGCATGTATGCGCCCGAATACAACTCCCACTCCGCCAGCACCACCCTCGTCGTCGAATAGGAAAACCCCATCGCGGAAACGCGGAAGAGCTGAAGCACGGAATCAAATCTCATTCTGAATTTTCGCCTTTCCGCCCTTCCGCGCTTCCGCGATTAAAAAAACTTCGCGCATCGGCACCTTCGTTGTTCAATCTGCGACATAAATGTCAGCCTCAGCGATTCCGTATCGAGCCAAGCACGTCGGAGTCTGCCCGCCCGCCCGCGGCGCAGTCATCGGCGAGCTCGTGCGCGCCCACCCCGCGCCGCTGTGGTTGATCGTTGTCGACGAACCCAAGCTCGCCGAACAACTCGCAGAGGACATCGCGTTTTTTGAAACTGCCGGCGCAACAGATTCCCCAACTGGAAACCGCAAACTGAAAACCGGAAACTCCGCCGCGATCTACATCCTCCCCGAATCGATGCCCGACACGCGCGACATGCGCGAAGCCTTTGCCGCCAGCGCCGACCGCCTCACCGTCCTCTCCGCCCTGCGAGGTTCCCTTAACGCTGAACCAAAAATTTCACACCCCAAACTGATTGTCACAACGCCCGCGGCATTGTCACAACCCGTCCCCGCCCTCGCGCAATTTGCCACGGCGGAAATCACGCTCGCGAGCGGACAAGCGCAGCCGTTTCAGGCGCTGATAGAAAAACTCCGCGAGCTCGATTACGACAGCGAGGCCGTTTGCGAGGCGCCGGGCAGCTACGCCGTGCGCGGCGGCATCATCGACGTTTATCCGATCACCGCCACGCAACCTTATCGCCTCGATTTTTTCGGCGACGAAATCGAGGACATCCGCGCCTTCGATCCGGTCACGCAACGCTCCGCCGAATCCGTTGCCAGCATCACGCTCTCCGCCAGTCCACGCGTGCGCCTCGAACCGTCGAAGACGGGCATGGCCGATTACCTTCCCGCCGGCACAAACCTGCTGCTCGTCGAACCGGCAATGCTAGAGGAAAATTTCAACGCACTCTCCAGCGAAACCGGCGTCAGCACCACGCCTGCGTCCGATTTCACCCTTCCCCCTTCACTCTTCACCCTTCTCCAAAAAGTCTCCGGACTTTTTGGAGTCAGCGATCTCGACGAAGCCAGCGAGATTTTCGACGCGCCCGGAACGCGCGAAGTTGTTTGGGAAACCGACAGCCTTGTTCACCACCGCAGTTATCCCTCCAATGATCTCGTCGCCAACGAACGCCTCCAAGCCGAGGAGGACGCCCGCGCGCGGTTCCTGAAACAAGTCGCCCAATGGACAACCCGCGACGGCTATGCGCTCACGATTATCACCGCCAAGGAGGGCGAGGAAAACCGCGCCAAGGAAATCCTCGCCGGCACAACCGCTTTCAAAAAAATCCGTCCGCGCTATCTGCGCGGCACGCTCAACGAGGGCTTCCGCATAACGCGCAAGGTGGCACAGGCAGAAATATCTGCGCCGCCTTTCCAACCCGCGCTCTACATCACCGAAACCGAGCTCTTCGGGCGCCAGCGCGCGCGACGGGCCGGCGGCGCGGCGTTGCAACAACGCGCGCTCGTGCAGCGCGCCCAAGTCGACCAGCTCCTCGACTTCTCCGAGCTCGTCGAGGGCGATCTCGTTGTCCATATCCAGCACGGCATCGCCATCTATCGCGGCCTCGCGAAAATCGACCACGCCACGGGCATGCGCGAAGTCATCTCGCTCGAGTTCGACGACGGCGTCACGCTCCACGTTCCGTTGCAGGAATCGCACCTCGTCAGCCGTTACGTCGGCCTCAGCAAAACGCGCCCGCAGCTCGGGCGCATCGGCACCAACCGCTGGGAAAAAACACGCCGCGCCGCCGAAGTCGCCACCATCGATCTCGCCGCCGAGCTGCTCCGCATCCAGGCCGCGCGCGAGGCGCAGTCCGGGCACGCCTTTGGAGGCGACACCACCTGGCAAAAGGAATTCGAGGCGTCATTCCCTTTCACCGAAACGCGCGACCAACTCCGCGCCATTGATGAAACCAAGGCCGACATGGAACGCGAGCGCAGCATGGACCGCCTCATCTGCGGCGATGTCGGCTTTGGCAAAACCGAGGTTGCCATCCGCGCCGCGTTCAAGGCCGTGCAGGACGGCTACCAGGTCGCGCTCCTCGTGCCGACAACCGTGCTCGCGCAACAACACCTCAACACCTTTCGCGAGCGCATGGCCGGCTACCCCGTCATCGTCGAAATGGTTTCGCGCTTTCGCACGCGCGGCGAGCAGAACAAAATCATCGCAGCCACCGCCGCCGGACAAGTTGACATCCTCATCGGCACGCACCGCCTTCTCCAAAAAGACATCGTCTTTCGCAACCTCGGCCTCGTTGTCATCGACGAGGAGCAGCGCTTCGGCGTGAAGCACAAGGAGCGCCTCAAAACCATGCGCGCCACCGTGGACGTGCTCTCGATGAGCGCCACGCCGATCCCGCGCACGCTCTACATGGCGCTCACCGGCGCGCGCGACATGAGCGTCATCGAAACCGCGCCCACCAACCGCCACCCCGTCCAGACCATCGTCAAAACCTACGACGAAAAACTCATCATCGAGGCCGTGCGCCACGAACTGCGCCGCGGCGGGCAAGTATTTTATCTGCACAACCGCGTGCAAACAATCGACCTCGTCGCCGCGCGCCTGCGCGAACTTTTGCCCGACCTGCGCATCGGCGTCGGCCACGGACAAATGCACGAAAAGGACCTCGAGCATGTGATGACCGATTTTGTCGCGGGCAAATACGACATCCTCGTCTGCACCACCATTATCGAAAGCGGCCTCGATATTCCGAACTGCAACACAATCATCATCGAGGGCGCGGATCGCTTCGGCCTCTCGCAACTTTACCAACTCCGCGGCCGCGTCGGTCGTTTCAAGCACCAAGCCTACGCGTATCTGCTGCTGCACCGTCACACGCACCTCGTGGAAATCGCGCGCCAGCGCCTGAATGCCCTCCGCGCGCACAACCAGCTCGGCGCGGGCTTCCGCATCGCGATGCGCGACCTCGAACTGCGCGGCGCGGGAAACCTGTTGGGCGCGGAACAAAGCGGCCACATCGTCGGCGTCGGGTTCGAGCTGTATTGCCAGTTGTTGCGGCAATCGGTGGCGCGCCTGAAAGGCGAAAAATCGGCGGCGAGCATTCGCGCAAATGTGAAGCTCGATTTTGTCTATGTGGGCGAGGCGGATGAAGACAGGGCGGCTTCGCCGAAGCCGCCGCCCGGAGCCTCCACAAAATCCAAACCCAATTCCGGCGAGCGCGCCCTACCCTCCCAAGCCCACGCCACGTCCTACTCCGCGATCAAGGCGGCCGAGGACGCCGCCAGCGGCATTGTCGAGATTCCGAAAATTCAAGCGCGCATCCCGAGCGCGTATATTTCGGAAACGCGGCTGCGCATTGATTTCTACCGCCGCCTCGCGCTCGCCGAAACCCCCGAATCGCTCAAGCAAATCCAAAACGACCTGCGCGACCGCTTCGGCAAATACGGCGACGAAGTGAAGGCGCTGTTTTTAATCACCGAAATCCGGATACGCGCGGAACAGAAAAACATCCTCAGCGTGGAAACCGCCGGCACCCGCCTGAAATGCCTGCGCAACACCGGCAAGCACGACGATTTTGTGATGCACGGCACGCGTTTCCCGCGACTCGCCGCCCCCAAACCGCTCGCGCGATTGAAGGAAATCCTCGTTTTCCTGAACAACCTGCCGAATGCGTAAAACCGTCGCGCGCCCGCAAACTCACTTCCACAAGCGCACGGTGTCTTCCCTGGGCACCCAGCCGGTTTGGCCGTCCTCGAAAACGAGGCGCACCCAGCCGGGGAAATCCTTGTCAACAATCGCAACCGTGCCCGCGGCGAGCGGGGTGGTTTTTTGCGTCGTGTCGGCGACTGTCGGGATCGAGCGGAGCGAGCCCGATTTCCACACGATCACCGCGCGTTCGTCCTTCGCGGAACCGTAGGCGTGCAGGCTGAGCAGCGACACCGTCACGCCAAGCGCCGCGAAGCCAAACGCCGCGCCGGCCAGGATGAAAAGCAGCAGCCGGAAGCGGCGTCCGTAAACGGCGAGCAGCACAAACGCGAAGGCGAGCGCGGCGAGCGCGACCGAGATGCCGAGCGCGCATTGCCATTGCGCGGGCGCAAAGCGCAGCGCGACTTCGCGCACCGGTCCGGGTCGCGTGACTTCCGCGACCGCGCTCGGCGTGTATCCGGCGCGACTGAGCGTGAGGAGCACGTTGCGGAGCACCGCGGGTTCGTTCGGGTGCTGCACAAACGCGGCGAAGGCGTGCGCGCCCGCCTCGGCCCAGCGGTCTTGTTGCGCAAGCGCGAGCGAGAGATTGTGGCGCGCGACCCAATCGGTCGGCGCGGCCTCGACGGCGCGGCGCCACGCGGTTTCGGCGGTTTTGAAATCGCCGGATTTGTATGCGGCTTCCGGTGTTTGGGCGGAGCTTGTGTTGGTGGCGCCGAAGGCCGATGGGCTGAAGGGCTGAAGGACTGAAATGGAAACGATCAGCGCCGCGGCGAGCGGGAAGAGGTTGCGCGGGGCGAAGAGCGAGAGCGGGTTGAAGCCGCGCGCGCGTTTGGCGGCGAGCGCGTCGTGGGCGCGCGCGCTCCAGTCGGGAGGAAGCGGCGAGCCGGCGCGGTAGAGAGCGCGTTCGCTGTCGCTCCAGAGCGCGGACCATGCGGCGCCGGTTTCCTTGTCGTTTGTTTTCAGGAACAGCGACGCGGAGGGCACGACTTGCGGGATTTTCCAGAGGATGGCCGTGTCGTGCTGCCAGGCTTGCAGGAGCGAGGCGAGGCGTTCGCGTTCGGCGGCGGGTGTCTCGTCGATCGCGGCGAGTGTTTTCTGGATGCGCGCGCGAGCTTCGCGTTGCGGGCGGTTTGGATCGGTGCGGCGCGCGCGCAGAAACGCGAGGACGAGCCAGAGAAGAAGAGGCCAGAGACCAGCGGCCAGAAGATAGAGAATGAGCGGGGAGCGCGGGAGCGGTGTCGGCGCGGGGGCGGCGGAGGGAAGCGGATCGCCGGGGATGTTGGCGGGCTGCTTCGGCGCGTCGGCGAGTGTAAGCGCGCCGGGGGCGGGCGTCGCGGCTTGCGTGCCCGAGCCGGCGAAGATGGGCGCGGCGGCGTTGGCGGCGGGGGCGACGGTGATTTTTGCGGCGGGCGCGGTGATGGTCACGTAGCGGCCTTGCGCGGGGTCGAAGTAGCTCCATTCGACGGGGCCGAGCGTGTAGGGGCCGGGCTTGGTGGGGACGAGCACGACGTCCTCGGAGAGGGTGAATTCGTAGAGCGCGTTTTCGCCCTGCGGCGTGCGTTTCACTTGCGGCTGGATGGCGTGGAAATCTTTCGAAACGGAGCGCGGCGGGAGCGATTGGATGTCGGGCCAGTTGCCCTGGCCGGAAAGCGTGAGCGTCCAGGTGATGGGTTCGCCGACGGCGGCGTTTTCGGGGACGATTTTCGATTCGAGTTTGAACTGGCCGACCGCGCCGGAGAATTTCGCGGGCGCGCCGGCGGGAAGCGGCTTGACGGTGATTTTGGGCTGGTCGCTTGTGATGGCAAATTGCTCCTGTTGCGCGAAGCCGAAGATATCGCGGCGCCCGGTGTTGAGCGCGACGACGTGGCGCGCGGGGTTGAGCGTGATCGCGCCGGGATCGCGCGCGATGGCGCGGGTGGTGTAGGTGACGTTGATCCACGGTTCGCCGTTTTTGAGTTCGTCGGCCAATTGGTATTTCGGCCAGGGCTCGGGATTGAGCGGAAGCGAATCCCACTCGGGATGCTCGCTGCCGAGCGAGTTGAGGAAGCGTTTTAGCGCGGTGATGCGATACGTGAGGGGAAACACCTCGCCGGCCCAGACGGTTTGGGGAACGACGAATTTGGAGCCGACGACTTGGTCGAGCGTGAGTTGCCCGCCCTGCACGGTGGCCGCGCCGACGTCGAAACTGACGGACGCCACGGTGATCTCGCCCTTGTCGGTGTTGATCTTGAACGCGGGGATGGTGACGCGCTGCTCGGTGGTGGGGCGGGCGTTGAAGCCGAAGGAGACGCTTTGCACGGTGCGGCCGTTGATGCTGCTGAAGTTTTGCGAGCGGCTGCCGTTGTGCTGGAGTTCGAGGCCGGCCACGGGTGGAAACGCGACGTTGCCCTGCGGCTGGCAGTTTTCAAACACGAGCTGGATCTGGCTGACCTGGCCCTTGGCGAGGCTGCCGCCGGATGGGTCCCAGCGGATGGTTTGGGAAAGGGCTGAAAGGCTGAAGGGCTGAAGGGCCGAAAGGATCAGCGTGGCGAGCAGCGGAAGAGTTGTGGTGAGTCGCGTCATCGTGAATCTGAGAAAGTTCGTCATTACCAATTCTTGCCTTTGGGTTGTTGCGCGGATTGTTGCTGCTGGCCGCCGTCCTGCGCGGCTTGCATGCGCTGGAAAAGAATCGCGGGGGCGTCCTTGTCGCGCACTTGATCGAGCTGCTGCATGGGGATGATCAGGCGCGAGTCGATGGGCTTCTGCTCCTTGCCGTCGGAGCCGCCGATTTGCCGCATGTTTTCGGATTGTTCGGGCTGGGCTTCGGGTTGTTGTTGCTGCTGCTCCTGTGATTGCTGGCCGGCGTTTTGCTTGTCCTCGTCTTTTTTTCGCATGTCGCCGAACGCGGATTCCTGTTTGGGTTTGGGTTCCTGCTCCTGGGCGTTGTCGTTTTTGCCCTGGCCGTCCTGCTTGTCCTGTTGTTGCTGCTGCTGTTGGTCGCCGGATTGCTGGTTTTGCTGATCCTGCTGCGAGCCTTGCTGTTGCTGCTGGTCCTGGTTTTCGCCGGATTGTTTTTGCTGGTCGCCTTGCTGCTGGTCGGACTTGTCGCCCTGCTGCTGTTGTTGGTTTTGCTGGTCCTGCTTGTTTTGCTGGTCGTCGTTTTTGTCGCCGGACTGGTTTTGTTTGTCCTGCTGATTCTGCTGCTGGTCTTGCTTGTCCTTATCCTGTTTGTCCTGGTCGTTTTTGTCCTGTTGCTGCTGGTCCTGGTTTTGCTGCTCGGGTTTTTCGAGGAACTTTTCGAGGCGGGATTGGAGGTCGTCCCAGTCGGCAGCCTTGGGGTCGAGCTTGCGGCCCTGGTCAACGGCGGCGAGCGCGTCGCGTATTGGTTTTTCGGATACAGGTTGTTTCGACGCCTGCACGGCCTGGCTGTAGGCGATCGTCTCGGTGGCGAAGTCGGCGAAGTCGCGCGGCGCGAGCGTGTCGAGCGCGGAGAGCCGGCCCACGAGTTCGCCGAGCGGTTTTGCGGGGTCCTCGACGGGCGCGGCCGGCTCGGTGGGTTCGGCGGGTTTCGCGACTTCGATGGCGAAAAGTTGCGGGAGCGAGAGACAGAGCAAACCGGCCAGTCCGATCAGGCTGATTCGACCGGGGATTTTTGAAAAAAGAGATGTCGGGCGCAGTGTCATGCGAGTGGCGGAGGGGCAGACTTGGCAGTCTGCGCTACGTTGGCGGGATGTTTCTTTTGCGGGGCGAGGCGGATGGCGCGGTTTTTGGGGCGCACGGGGAACTCGAACCAGTAGCTGAACGCGAGGAGGAGCAGCGCGGCGGCGAGCGGCCATTGATAGCGCTCGGCGAGGCGCACGCGGTTTTCCTCGCGAAACGCGCCTTTGCGTCCGGTGGCGACGGTTTGCTCGATGATGTCGGCAAGGTTGACCCAACTGCTGGCGTCGGCATAGACGCCGGTGGTGGCCTCGGCGAGCTCGCGAAGGGTTTTGGGTTCGAGCTTGGAGAGCACGACCGCGCCGCGTTCGTCCTTGATGAGTCCGCCCGCGCCGTCGGGCATGATCGAGCCGGTCTCGGTGCCGACGCCGAGGCTCACAACGCGGATGTTTCGCTCCTTGAGTTTGTCAACGAGTGTGCGCCAGGTGTCGTCGTTTGCCTCGCCGTCGCTGAGGATGATGAGGAAGCGGTCGGCGCCGTCGCCCTGACTGAAGGAGCCGAGCGCGGAGTTCAGGAGCGCGGTGTAATCGGTGCCGCCCTGGGGCAGATACTTCGTGTCCATGAGCGGCAGGAAGTCGCGGAGGATTTCGTAGTCGGAACTGAGCGGGCTTTGCAAAAACGCGGTGCCGGCAAACACAATCAGGCCGACGCGCTCGCCCTTGAGGTCGGAGAGGAGTCCGGAAACGAGCAGGCGCGCGCGGTCGAGGCGCGTGGGCTTGACGTCGGTCGCGTCCATCGAGCGCGAGAGGTCGAGCGCGATCAGAATTTCGCGGGACTGGTCGAAAACGGGTTCCTCGATGCGTCCCCATTGCGGACGGGCGCACGCGGCGATAGCGAGCGCGAGGCCGAGGTAGAGCAGCACGCGGGGGCGGGACGATTTTGGATTTTGAATTTTGGATTTTGGATTGTCGGATTCAAGCCGGAGCGAGCGTCGGCCGGCGCGAGCGCGGAGGATTTTTGGGTAAGTGAACGCGACACCGGCGCGACGCACGATTTCCCCGAGCAGGAAAAACGCGAGGATGGCGAGGAGCCAGAGAAGTTGCGGCCAGTAAAAACTCATTGGGTGGAAGTGCGGAGTTCGGAACTCGGAGTGCGGAATGAAGCGCGCGTATTCAGACGCGTGAGCAACGCGGCGAGCAAAAAGAGCGCACCGCCGGGAATGGCGAACCAGTGGAAATACTCGGTGGTGACGAGGTAGGACTTGGCTTGAAACTCGATTTTTTGCGCGCGGTCGATGGCGGCGAACGCGGACTTGATGGTGTTGTTGTCGCGGGCGCGAAAATAGAGGCCGCCGGTTTCGCGCGCGATGGTGCGCAGCGTTTCCTCGTCGAGATCGCTGACCACGCGGCGCGTGCCGACGCGGTTTCTATTTTGGTCGAGGACGGGAAACGGCACCCAGCCCTCGCGCCCGGCGCCGATGGTGTAGACGGGGATGTTGCGCTCCTTGGCGATTTCGGTGGCTTGCTGCGGGGAGAGCATGCCGCGGTTGTTGGCGCCGTCGGTGAGGAGAATCACAAAGGCGCCTTTGCGCTTGTTGCCGTCCTCGGTGCGCTCGGATTGCTCGAGCCGGGTGAGCGCCACGCCGAGTCCGTCGCCGATAGCCGTGCCGTCCTCGATGAGGCCGATGTTGATTTGCTCGATCTGGCGCGCGAGCCAGTCGTGGTCGAAGGTGAGCGGCGCAAGCGTGTAGGCGTGCCCGGCGAAAAGGACGACGCCGATGCGGTCGCTGGGGCGGTCGTTGATAAAGGCCTTGATGACGGGTTTGATTGCCTGGAGGCGGTTGATGGGCGTGCCGCCCTCGGTGAAGTCCTCGGAATACATCGAGCCGGAAAGGTCGATGGAGAGCATGAGGTCGTAGCCTTGCGTGCGGACTTCGCGCTTGTCCTCGACTTTTTGCGGACGCGCGAGCGCGATGGTGATGAGGACGATTCCGAGCGAGGCAAAAATGACGGGCCAGCGCGAGGGGCCGGTGAGCGACGCGCGATGCCACGCGGCGGCAAACGGAACAATCAACACGGGCACGGTGCGGCGCGAGCGCAGCCACATGATCGCGGGGATGGCGAGCAGCGCGAGAAACCAGAGCGGGTCCTTGAAGATGTAGGGGGTGTTAAACATCAGTGGTTATGCGGTGCCCTCCTGTGGGAAAAATTCCAAATTCCAGCGGTCAAATTCCAACGAAATTCCAGATTTCAAATTCCAAATTTCAAAGAGGCGAGGCTGCGCCTCGTCCGGCGGCCTGGAGACCGCCGCTCCGTTCGCAAGCGCGAGGTTGGAACGGTTTGTTTTTTGAAATTTGGTCATTGGAATTTTACTGGAATTTGGCTGCTGGAATTTGGAATTTGCGCGCGCGTCAGCGCGCGCTCATTCTCCTGTGGAAAAAGCGGACGAGCGCATCCAGGCGGTTTTCGTCGGTGCCGACTTGGAGGCGGCTGAACTGGTCGGGGAAAAGTGCGCGCCAGTTGGCATCGCGCGTCTCGCGCCAGCGGGCGTGCGCGGCGCGCTCGGCGGAGGTGCCGCCGATGTTCACGAGGCGTCCGCTCACCGGATCGTAGGCGGCGAAGCCCTCGCCGGCGGGCAGCGCGCGCTCCCACGGGTCGTCGATGCGAAAGCCCATCGTCTGGTAACGGCGCTGGAAAATCGGCCAGCCCTCGGGCGCGGGGCGCGGGGCGAAATCGCCGAGCCAGATCATGATGCTGTGCTTGGGCGCGGAGCGCGAGAGGAGCTGCCACGGAATCGCGGCGGTCGTGGCGCCGTCGGTGATGTCGGGCGCGGGCTGGCCGAAAAGCTCGGCGGCGGCGTGCATGATGGGGCCGCGTCCGCGCACCGGCTCGTGAAGCGTGTAGCCGCGCGGCGTGGCGTGGATGGTGCCGACGCGGTCGCGGTTGACCGCGCCAAGGAGCATGACGAGCCCGGCGAGTTCGAGCAGCGCCTCGCGCTTGGAAATGCCCGCGGAGCCAAATTGCAGGCTGGGCGTGTCCTCAAAAACGACGATCAGCGTGACTTCGCGCTCCTCGACAAATTTTTTCCGGTAGGGTTCGCCGAGACGCGCGGTGACGTTCCAGTCGATGTCTCGGATGTCGTCTCCGAATTCGTAGCGCACGACCTGGTCGAACTCCATGCCGCGCCCGCGAAACGCCGAGCGGTAAATGCCGCCGAGCGTGGATTCGACGGCATTGCGCACGCGCCACTCCAGCTTGCGCAGGAGCGCGAGAGGGTTGGAGATTCCCGGGAGGAGTGTTTGCGGCGTAAGAGGAGCGGACATGGCGGAATTTTCGATTTTCGATTCTCGATTTTCGATTTTCGATTTTCGATTGGGAGCTACCGCTCCATTTTCGATTTCGTTTTCGCGCGGTAGCGCGCAATCGTTTCGAGCGTTAGCGACAGTCCGTCAAATCGAGAATCGAAAATCGAAAATTTCTTCACAGTTTCGGCACCGGAGTTTTGTCGAGCACCATGGCGACGACTTTGTCGGTGGTTATGTTTTCAGCCTCGGCCTCGTAGGTCAGGCCCATGCGGTGGCGAAGGACGTCGGTTGCGATGTCTTGCACGAGCGACGGGCTGACAAAATCCTGCCCGCGCATCCACGCGAGCGCGCGCGAAGCCTGGTAGAGCGCAAGCGAGGCGCGGGGCGAGGCGCCGAAGGAAAGATGGCGTCTGGCATTCGGCTCGAGTTGCGTGGACGGATCGGCGGCAAGCGCGCGCGTGGCGCGAACGAGCGCGAGCATGTAGCCCTGCATCGCGGGCGCGACGTGAACCTTGTCCACTTCCGTGCGCAACGAGAGGAGCTCCTCGCCGCTGGAAACGGGAAGCAGCTCGGGCTGCTTGGTGACCTGGCCCCAGCGCTGCATCATTTGCGATTCCTCGTCGCTGCTCGGGTAATCGACGATGAGCTTGAAAAGGAAGCGGTCGGTTTGCGCCTCGGGAAGCGGATAAGTGCCCTCCTGCTCGACGGGGTTTTGCGTGGCCATCACGAAAAACGGCTTCGGGAGCGGATGCGTTTGCCCGCCGATGGTGACCTGCCGCTCCTGCATGGCCTCAAGCAGCGCGCTTTGCACCTTGGCGGGGGCGCGGTTGATTTCGTCGGCGAGCACGAGGTTCGCGAAAATCGGGCCGCGATGCGACACGAACTCGCCGGTTTTCGGCTGGAAAACCATCGTGCCCACGACGTCGCTCGGCAGAAGGTCGGGCGTGAACTGGATGCGCTCAAACTGCACGCCGAGCGCGGTGCCGAGCGATTTGACGAGGAGGGTTTTCGCGAGGCCGGGCATGCCCTCGAGAAGCACGTGGCCATTGGCGAGCAGGGCGACGAGCAGCCGCTCGATGGTGGCCTCCTGACCGATGACTGCCTTGCCAATTTCTTCGCGGAGTTTCTTGGACCAAACGGGACCGGTAATCATAAGCTGTGATGTGGAGATGGGTGTGTTTGAAAATGTGCTAAGACTGAATGAACGGACAATTGTTTCCGTGGAGCCGTGTCGTGCAAGTTGGATTTGCAGAAAAAACACGCCGTAGGGGCGCACCTCACGTGCGCCCTCGCATCCGAAAAACGATCCGCGCGCGCTTGCACAAAGCGGGCGAGCACGAGGGCGCACGCAAGGTGCGCCCCGCTCGCGCCTCACACCTTCGTCCCGCTCGCCAGAAGCGTTTCGAAAAACGGCTCCATCGGCTCGCGCGCGACGACCGAAACCTCGACTTGCTGGAAACCGGCTTTTTTCAAAAATCCGTGCAACACGTTTTCCTGAAACCCGAGCCAAACGTCAGAGTAAAGTTCGCGCGCTTTTTCGAACGTGTGCGCTTTCAGGTCGAGCACGAGGAGGCGTCCGCCGGGGCGCAGGATGCGCCACGCTTCGCCGACCGCTTTTTGCGGATGCTGCGCGTGGTGGAGCGCCTGGCTGAGTATCGCGAGATCGACCGACGCGTCCGGCAGCGGCACGTCCTCGATGTCGCCGAGTTTGTAGGCGAGGTTGGCGAGGTTGTTGCGCTTGGCCAACTCGGTGCCGACCTCGACCATGCGCGGCGAATTGTCGATGCACCAAACGCGCTCGGCGCGGCGCGCGAGGAGTTGCGAAACCAAGCCCTCCCCCGCCCCGAGATCGGCAATCGTGATCGCGGGCGTGAGACGGAGCGCGAGATGCCCGATGGCCTCCCACGAACGTCCGGGACAATGGTTTTTGCCGAGCTTGCCCGCGATGAGGTTAAAATACGCCTCGGATTGCTGGCGACGGCGCGCGAGCACGCGGTCAAGATTTTCTCGATCCTCGACAAGCGCGGAATCGTCCGCCGCGGCACTGCACGCGGCCTTGACGAGCGCGTTTTGCGCGGGATCGGCTTGCGCGACCGACGAATAAAACGACTTTTTCCCCTCGCGGCGATCCGCGACAAGCCCCGCCTGCCGCAGAATCGCGAGTTGCGACGAGATGCGCGATTGCGCCATGCCGAGGATATCCTGCATTTCCGCGACGGCGAGTTCCTCGTGTTGCAGCAGCGCAAGCAGACGCACGCGCGTCGGGTCGGAAATGACTTTGAGAATATCCCAGGTGGCGGACATGGCGGAATTTTGGATTTTCGATTCTCGATTTTCGATTGCGCGCTACCGCGTGTGCTCGAAATCGGAAATGGAGCGGAAGCTCCCAATCGTTTCGAGCGTTAGCGACAGTCCGTCAAATCGAGAATCCAAAATCGAAAATTCGTTCTACTTCTTCTTATACACCGTCGCCGGGTCGAAGAGGCGTTCGGCGATTGTTACGAGCTTGTATTCGGTGCCGGCGGCGGCGGTGTCGAGGTCGGCGAACTTGCGGTAGAAGCAGCTCTTGTAGCCGTTGTGGCAGGAGGCGTTGGCCGAGCCGGTTTGCTCAACCTTGACGAGGACGACGTCCTGGTCGCAGTCGGTGTAGATTTCCTTCACCCATTGCACATTGCCGGACTCCTCGCCCTTCACCCAAAGTTTTTTGCGCGAGCGGCTCCAGTAGGTGGCCTTGCGCGTCTTGAGCGTGTGCGCGAACGACTCGGCGTTCATGAAGGCAAACATGAGAACCTGCCCCGTGGTGATGTCCTGCGTGATGCAAGGGATGAGTCCGTCCTCGCCGAACTTCGGCTGAAACGTCGAGCCAAGCTCGATCTCCTGATTATTGGTGCGTGCTGGATAGTTCATGGTGTGTGGAAATTTTGGATTTTGGATCGCGGATTTTGGATTTATCGACCGGCAAGTTCAAGCAAGTATTCGTAGCTGTAAATGCCGGAATTATGTCCGTCGCTGAAATCGAAACGCAGCGCGTAATTGCCCACGCGCGCCCAGCCGACGACCGTCACGCCCGGAAACTCCCTCGGGCCGTCCCCGCCGTATTGGTTGCCGAGGATGTCCTTTTCGCCGCGCGTCTCGGCGCTCGGGGACGCCGCGCGAAGCTTTTCACCCTGAAAATACGACTCGCTGCCATCGTCCCACGCGATGGCGACTTCGGTCCCGATGAGCTGGATGTTCCGCGGCGTCTTCAAAATTAAAACGGCGTTTGTAAGCAACTTTGCGCATTTGTGAAAGAACGGATTCTTGCCTCGCATCCAAACGCCCCTTCTCATTCCCCTTTTACCAATGTCAACGCAAGCAGTCACAGAACTCATACCGCACCGCCCGCCGTTTTTGTTTGTGGACGAAATCGTCGCCGAAACCGCCGACGGACTCACCGCCCGCCGCACATGGCGCGCCGACGAGGATTTTTATCGCGGCCACTATCCCGGCGCGCCCATCACGCCCGGCGTGCTGCTCTGCGAGGCCGTCTTCCAAACCGGCGCGCTCTACATGGCCCGCCAGGCGCAAGCCGCGGGCGCCAAGCCCGGCGAAGGCGTGCCGCTCCTCGCCAAAATAAACGACGTGCGCTTCCGCACCCCCGTTTATCCCGGCGACACCATCGTCATCGACGTGAGGAAAAAAGAAACCCTCGGCGGCTTCACCATGATGACCGGCTCAATCAAAAAACCCGACGGCACGCGCGTCATGAACGTCGAGTATTCCGTCGTCTGGAAAACACCCGAAGGCCAAAAGGAAAAGGCTGACGAGCGCGACAGCGCGAAGATGGCGCCACCGGAGGTGGCGGCCCGAAGGGCTGGCTCTGACGGGGTGCCCTCTGGGCCGGCAGAGACACAAGGCCTGAAGGGCTGAAGGGCTGAAATCGGAAAAACTGAAACAACATGAGCACCGACTTCCTCCAAATCGCCGGAAAAACATTCGTCGTCTTCGGCGTCGCCAATCGCAAAAGCGTCGCGTGGCATATCGCGCGCACGCTTGAGGAACAAGGCGCGCGCGTCATTTACAGCGTCCGCTCCGAGGCGCGCAAAAAATCCCTCGAAACCCTCCTCGCCGGAAAACCCGTTTTCATCTGCGACGTCGAGCACGAAGGCGCGCCCGCGCGCCTCGCCGCCGAAATCGCCGCCGCCGGACACGCGCCCATCCACGGCATCGTCCACTCCATCGCCTTCGCCAATTACTCCGAGGGTCTGAAACCCTTCGACGAAACCAAGCGCGCCGACTTCCTCCAGGCCGTGACCATCTCCGCCTTCTCGCTCGTCGAAATCGCCCGCGCCTTCAAGCAGCACCTCGCGTCCGACGCCTCCGTCGTCACCATCGGCATCTCATCGCTCCTCGTCACGCCCGACAACTACGGCTACATGGGCCCGATCAAGGCCGCGCTCGAATCGGCATCGCGCTTCCTCGCCAAATCCTTCTCCGCCGATCCCGCCACGCGCGAAGTGCGCTTCAACATCGTCGGCGCCGGCCCGCTCAAAACCAGCGCCTCCGCCGGCATCCCCGGTTACATCGAAAGCTACCTTTACTCCGAAAAACTCACCCTCCGCAAACGCAACCTCTCCACGCGGGAAGTCGCCGACTCCGCCGTGTTCCTGCTCAGCCCGCGCGCCAGCGGCATCAACGCCACCACGCTCACCATCGACGCCGGCCTCGGCGGCAACTTTTACGACGCCGAAATCATCCGCCTCGCAATGAGACCCGAGCCACCGGCTGACGCCGGTGGAAATTCCAAATTCCAATGATCAAATTCCAAATGCCAAATTCCAATGGACAAACTCGTGTGAGACACGCGCATGCGACAAGGAGCGGCGGCTTTCAGCCGCCGGACGAGGCGGAGCCTCGCCCATTGGAATTTGATCACTGGAATTTGGAATTTCTAGCGCTCGCGCACTCCGCCTCCCACTCATGAAGTTCGAAAACGTCCACATCGAATCCCTCGCCATCGCGCTGCCTGACGAAGTCTGGACATCCGCCGCGATCGAGGAACAGCTCCGCCCGCTCTACGAACGACTGCGCCTGCCCTTCGGCCGCCTCGAACTCATGACCGGCATTCGCGAACGCCGCCACTGGCCCGCGCACACGCGCGCATCCGACGCCAGCGCCGCCGCCGGACGCGCCGTGCTCGCCAAATCCTCCCTCCGCGCCGAGCAAATCGAAATGTTCACGCACGCCGCCGTTTGCCGCGACATGCTCGAACCCGCCACCGCCTCCTTCGCCCACCGCAAAATCGGCCTCACCGCCCGCGCGCAAATCTTCGACGTCTCCAACGCCTGCCTCGGCTTCCTCAACAGCATGGTCATCCTCGCCGGCCTCATCGAATCCGGCCAGATCGGCGCCGGCATGATCGTCTCCGGCGAAAACGGACGCCCCCTCATCGAGCAAACCCTCGCGCACCTCACCACCGCGCCGCTCAACCGCAACGAAATCAAACCCTACTTCGCCAACCTCACCATCGGCTCCGGAGCCGTCGCCGCCATCCTCTGCCACCGCTCGCTCCTCCCCGCCGGCAGCCGCGCCCCGCGCCTCATCGGCGGAGCCGGGCGCGCCGCCACGCAACACAACGACCTCTGCCAGGGCGACACCCACGGCGCCGAAGCCCTCGCCATGCAAACCGACTCCGAGCAACTCCTCATCGCCGGCGTCGCCCTCGCCCGCGAAACCTGGGCCGACTTCACCGCCGCCACCGCGTGGGACACCGCCGGCATCGACCGCTACATCTGCCACCAAGTCGGCTCCGTTCACCGCCGCAAACTCTACGAAACCGTCGGACTCGATCTCGCCAAGGATTTCTCCACCTTCGAAACACTCGGCAACATGGGCTCCGCCTCGCTCCCCGTCACGCTCGCCCTCGCCGCTGAAAACTCCGCCGTCAAACCCGGCGACCGCGTCGCCCTCCTCGGAATCGGCAGCGGCCTCAACTGCCTCATGCTCGGAGTCGAATGGTGATGAACACCCCGAACGAAACGAACGCCAACGTAGCGCAGACTGCCAAGTCTGCCTCCGAAAAAGCAGACTTGGCAGTCCGCGCTACGAACTGCGCGCCCCTCCCCGACTGGCTCCGCGCCCTCTATCCCTTTGCGCAAAACACCTTCGTCACGCCCCGCGGCGCGCGCATGAACTACGCCGACGAAGGCCCGCGCACCGACGAGGCCGTGCTCATGCTTCACGGCAATCCCACGTGGTCGTTTTTTTATCGCGACATCATCCGCGCCCTCTCGCCCTCGCTCCGCTGCATCGCCCCCGACCACATCGGCATGGGCCTCTCCGAAAAACCCTCCGCCCGCGATTACCCCCACACACTCGCGCAACGCATCGCCGACATCGAGGCGCTCGTCGCGTCGCTCAACCTCCGCCGCGTTCACCTCATCGTTCACGATTGGGGCGGCGCAATCGGCTTCGGCTTCGCCACGCGCCATCCCGAAAAAATCGGACGTATCACAATTCTGAATACGGCGGCGTTCCCCGACATCCACATGCCCGCGCGCATCGGCCTCTGCCGCGCGCCCCTCGGCATCGGCGCCCTGATCGTCCGCGGCGTCAACGGCTTCGCATGGCCGGCGACATGGATGACCATGCACCGCCGCAAACTCACCCCCGACGAAAAACGCGCCTATCTTTTCCCCCACAACAACTGGGCCAACCGCGTCGCCGTGCACGAATTCGTGCGCGACATCCCCATGACGCCCACGCACCCCACCCACGCCACGCTGACCGCCATCGAGCGCAAACTCCCGCTCCTCGCCGCCAACCCGAAACTCATCGTCTGGGGCGGCGCCGATTTCTGTTTCAACGATCACTTCTACAACCGCTGGCGCAAAGTTTACCCCGACGCCACCACGCACCACTTCCCCGACACCGGCCACTACCTCCTCGACGACGGCGGCGAGGAAGTGCGCGCCAAAATCGTGCAGTTTTTCGAGCCTCTATTTCCATCGACTTAAATCGACTCAAGCCGACTTCGGTCGATTTAAGTCGCTTCCCTCGGCCAACACCCACCCACCACCAACCGCACCAACCCGCCCATGAAATTCGAACACTTCGCCTTCAACTCTCCCGACGCCCGCGCCCAAGCCGCATGGTGGGTCGAGCACCTCGGCCTCACGGTCGCCCGCCGCGTCGAAGCCGCGCCGCACACGCATTTCCTTGCCGACGAAACCGGCCGCGTCTTCATCGAAATCTACAGCAACCCCGCCACGCCCTATCCCGATTACGCCAACCAGCCCCCGCTCGTCCTCCACGTCGCCTTCGTCTCAACCGACACCAAAGCCGACCGCGCCCGCCTGGAAAAAGCCGGAGCCACCTTCGTCGTCGAGGAAACCCCCGGCGGCAACGCCCTCCTCATGATGCGCGACCCCTGGGGCCTAGCCCTCCAATTCTGCCAGCGCACGCAACCGTTCTGAATACATCCAGTTATGAAAAAAATTCTGCGCCACCGTTGGGTATGGGTTTTCTTGGGCGTCCTCTTCCTGCCTTCCCTATCGTTGGTGTGGAGTTATTTCCAGCCAGTGACCCCAAAAGAAGCGATGCCCTATACATTTGTCTGAGAAGAAATGACCCGAACATTTTGTGGCGATAACGATTATACCTACACACTCCAATCACGCGGAACTCATGAAGAGTTTCTTCTATTTGTTGAAAAAATGAAGATGTCTGGCCATCGAATCAACGACACACGATATGAGAAAAAAAGCGAAAATAATCATTTGATAATAACCATAAATTATGAAGAGGGATGGATTATTTATACAAAGAACTACACCTAGTAATCATAACTAATTCACAAACCTTGCCCTTGCCTTTATTCGCGTCCATTAGCGTTCATTCGCGGTTAAAAGCTTCTACCCCGCAAATTCAAACGCCCCCTCGCCGAGTTCGGCGCGGGCATCCAAAACAAGTTTCGCAGCCTGTGTGTTGTTTGCGGACATATCAGAAAACGTATCACGCAACCGCGGCCATTTTTGAAGACAAGAAATAACCACTGCGGGAAAAGGGGCATATCTCAAAACTTTGCTCAAACCACGCTTGCGCCTGGGAGCGCGGGCATCTTGCCCGCAAGACGGCGCGGCACACCGCGCCGCCCAAGCATCCAAACCGGCGGGCAGGATGCCCGCGCTCCCGGGGTGCAAGCGCGTTCCCGTCAATTTTTGCGGCGGAGGATTCTCGGGGCGGCTTCCATCTGACCGCGCGTCACGCCGAGCTGGTTGAGCAGTTTTAATTCGCGCCAGAGTGCCGCGCCGTCGATTTCACCGCGCAGGAGTTGACGGTAGCGCGCGAGCGTTTGCACGACTTCGCCGGGCGTCTCGTCAACAAACTCCACGCGAAAATGGCGCGCGCCAAGCGCGAGCAACCGCGCGACATACTCGGCGCCGGTTTGCGCGCGGTTGTTGAAAACGGTGTTGCGGCAGCCGGCGTCGGCCTTGAGCGGAAACTCCGCGCCCGTCCTGTCGCGCAGGCGCGCACGGTGTTTTTCGCAGGGACGTCCGCAGTCGCGGTAATCCTTGCCGTCGGAGAGAAACGCGCAAAACACACAATGCTCCATGTGAAACATCGGCATGCGCTGGTGAATCGTGATGTCGTAGGATGCCGGCGTGAGCGCGGGCGCAGCGTTGTTCGACGCCAGCAACAGCGCCTCGAGTTGCGCGATGTTCAGATCGTAGGATGCCGTGACGCGCTCAAGTCCGTGGTGTGCGAGAAAATATTCGGCGGCGATTTGGTTGGCGACGTTGAGCGAAAAATCGCCCCGCTTGCGGTCGTCCGCGAAGTGGCGCAGGTGGTCGGCGTTGCGCGCGATGTAGCCGTCGGCGTTCGCCGAGCGTGTTTGCGCGAGTATCCATTCCTCGCCGGGTTTGGTGATGCGCGGCGGCGCAACCCATATTTCCAAATCCGGTTTTCCCAAATCGCGGACGCGCGCCACCGCCTCGCGGTAGTGTTTCGGATTTTCGAACTCGCAATAAACCGTCGCGATGTCCGGCACCGTGAGCGCCGCCTCAAGCTGGGAAAGATTGCGGAGGACGGGAATGATTTCGGGTGCGTCGGGTTGGGTGGCACGGGCGACTCGCCCGTAATTCGGCGCATTATTCAACACGGGCGAGTCGCCCGTGCCACTCGATCCGGCGCAATTCGTCCAGCGTTTCGGCGCGGCGCGCAGGGCGGTGAGTTTTTCAGCGGCGGCGCGGCGCAGGCGATTGAGCTCGCTCATCGGCAGCATGACGTCGCCCGCGAGACGCGAGGCGAGCTTGCCAAGATTGTAGGGCGTGCCGCCGAGGCGTCCGAGTTGATCGCGCAAACGCGCCTCCGTAAGCGGCTGGGTTTGCGCGGGCGCGAGCGCGACCGCGGAATCCTCGCGCACGACATGCCCGGCACGGTCGTTAAGAATCAGCGTGAGCGGCACGCCGGCGCGGCCGTGCACCTCGGCGTCAACGGAGCGCGTGTGACGGATCTTGTCGCCGTCGTAGGTGGCGCGCAATTCACGGTCGAGCGCGGGGTCGTTGGTTTTCCACAAAAGCTGGCCGGAGCGCACGCGGCCGAAATTGATGTCGCCATGACCGAAGCGCAGCGTCGTTTCGCCGCCGGGACGCGCATCGACTTGGTAAACGCGGCCGCCCTCCTCGCGGATTTCGGGCGTGCCCGCGTCGAACACAACGCCGTCGCCCGGTTTGAGCGGCGCGACGAGGCGGAGCGTGACGCTTTCGTTTTGCACGCGCGCGACCACGCCCAAAAACACGCCTCGCTTGGTGCCGAAACGCGCGTGGACGAGATTTTGATTGTCGATGCCGCGAAACCAGCCCGTCCCCAGTCCGCGCGAAAAAGTCATCTCCAGTTCATATTTCGAATGCGAGGCAGTCCCGGACTGCGAATCGCCTCCGCCATTCTCCATTATACATTTTTCATCCTTCATTAGTTTATCGAGCGCCGCCCGATAAACGCGTGTGATGCTCGCCACGTATTCGGGCGATTTCAGGCGGCCCTCGATTTTGAGCGAGGCGACGCCGAGGCGCACGAGTTCCGGCAGCACGTCGATGCCCGCGAGATCACGCGGGCTGAGCAGGTAGCGCCGGTCGCCGAGATCGACCTTGCGGTCGTCGCAAATCAACTCGTAAGGCAGCCGGCACGCCTGCGCGCATTCGCCGCGATTGGCGGAGCGCCCGCCGAGCGCCTCGCTGGTCAGGCATTGGCCGGAGTAGGCCACGCAGAGCGCGCCGTGCACAAACACCTCGAGCGAAAGCGGCGCATGGCCGGAGGCGCGCTGCGCGGCCTGGATCGCCGCGATGTCGGCGAGCGTGTTTTCGCGGGCGAGCACCACGAGCGACGCGCCGAGTTCGCGCGCAAGCGCAACGCCCGCCGCGCTCGTGACCGTCATTTGCGTGGATGCGTGGATCGGAAAATCGGGCGAGATTTCGCGGATGAGTTTGCACGCGCCCACATCCTGCACGATGGCGGCGTCGGCCCCGGCGGCGATGATTGTGCGCGCGTAGTCGCGCGCCTCGTCGGTCTCGCCGGGAAACACGAGCGTGTTGAACGTCACGTAACCGCGCACGCCGCGCTTGTGCAGAAACTCCATGAGCGCGGGCAAGTCGGCCTGCGTAAAATTTTTCGCGCGCATGCGGGCGTTGAAGCGTTCCAGCCCGAAATAGACCGCGTCGGCACCATTCTCGACCGCCGCGCGCACGCATTCCCAATCCCCCGCGGGCGCGAGGATTTCGGGACGGCGAGGCGTGTCGGTTGGTTGCACCATTCAAAACAACTACAAGCCAGCCCGCTCAAATCAAGCGCGCGAAATCACGTCTTAATTTTCATCAAATGCGTTCAAAAAAATTTGGTAATTTTTCCGCAGTTTTCTGCGTTTCCGCTTCACCTTGCGTTCCATGCGCATAAAACATCGTTTCATGTTTCGTATCGGAACGATGATCTGCAAAACATGCGTGTCGCGCCACGCCTTCGCGGCGGTTGCGATGCTTGTCACTTTGTTCGCCTTCGCATCCGCCGCGCGCGCCACGCTTGCGGTCGATTCGCTGCGTTGCGAAAATCTCGAAAGCCCGCTCGGCATCGACTCCGACAAGCCGCGCTTCAGCTGGCGCATCTCCTCGCCTGAGCGCGGCGAAAACCAAATCGCCTACGAAATCCTCGCGGCCACGAACGCCGAGCGTCTCGCGCGCGACTACGGCGACCTCTGGAATAGCGGACGCGTCACATCTTCCGAAACCCTCAACATCCCCTACAACGGACGCCCCCTCGCCACCTCGCAGCAAGTTTTCTGGAAAGTTCGAGTTTGGAGCAACGCCCCCGGCTCGCGCGCCTCGAAGTGGAGTCCCGTCGCCACCTTCACCACGGGCGTGCTCGACACTCCTCTCGGCCCCGGCTGGCAACCCGGCGCGCAATGGATCACCGACCCCGCGCTCCTCAAATGGGAGCGCAAGGCGTTCGGCTTCTGTTCTCGCGAGGCAAAACACGCAAACACGCCCAAGTGGGTGCAACTCGACCTCGGCTCGCCGCAGCCCATCGACACCGTCATCCTTCGCGCCGTCAGGCACGGTTTTCCGGACCGGCACGGTTTCCCCGTTCGTTTTAAAATCGAGGCGTCGGACGATCCCGCCTTCAAAAAAGCCCACCGCATCCACACCATCTCCGACGACACCGCAAACGATCTCAATCCGCGAAGCGCCATCATCAAGCGCACACCCCCGGCAACGCACACCGCCATCGCACGCTACCTCCGCGTCACCGCCACCAAGCTCCGCGCGCCCGCCGACGGCAAACCCGTTCTCGCCCTCAGCCAGATCGAAGTCCTTTCCGGCCCCGAAAAAAAGAACATCGCACTCAACGCCCCGGTCACCGCGAGCGACACCAGCGACGACAGCGTGAACTGGCGGCCCGGCGCGATCACGGACGGGCTCGACACCTCCGAGCACAACCCGCGCGCCAACACCACCCTTCTCCTGCGCCGCAAATTCAACGTGCGCCCCGGCCTTGTCCGCGCGCTCGCCCACATCACCGGCCTTGGCCATTACGAGTTTTCCGTCGGCTGCACGCGCATCACCACCGGCCTCCTCGCACCGGGCTGGACCAACTACAACAAAACCGTCCTCTACGACACCTACGACATCACCTCGCGGCTCCACGAGGGATCCAACGTCCTCGCGCTCATCCTCCACGGCGGTTTTTACAACATCCGGCCCGACCCACTAAACCGCTATCACAAATTCACAACCCCCTTCCGGCCCCTCGTCGCCCACGGACAAATCCGCCTCGAATACGACGACGGCCTCGTCGAAACAATCAGCACCGACGGCGCCTGGCGCGTCTCGACCGGCCCCGCCACCTACTCCAACCTCTACGGCGGCGAGGACTACGACGCCCGCCTCGAACCGCGTGGCTGGACCGACTCCGGGTTCGACGACAGCGCATGGACGCCCGCCGCAACCACCCCCGGCCCCGCCGGCAAATTCCGCGGACTCTCGCTCGCATCCCCGCACTTCAACCATTTCGAGGGATTCTCACCTGTATCCGAAAAACAAATACGCGACGGCGTCAGCATCATCGACTTCGGGCAAAACGCCTCGATGATGCCCTCGCTCACCGTGCGCGGCCCCGCCGGCTCCATCGTGCGACTCACGCCCGCCGAGCTCGTTGATCCCGGCACCGGCGCCCTCGACCGCAGGTCGGTCGGCGGCGGCGCAGCCTACTGGCAATACACGCTGCGCGGCGATCCCTTCGGCGAATCGTGGACTCCCGACACCTATTACCACGGCACGCGCTACATTCAGGTCGAGCGCATCCCGCCCGACGGCAGCCAAAACCGCCCCGTCGTCGAAAAAATCAAATCACTCGTCACCCATTCCGACACGCCGCCCGCAGGGGATTTCGCCTGCTCGGACGAACTCTTCAACCGCATCCGCACGCTCGTGCGCTGGGCGCAGCGCAGCAACCTCGCGCACGTTCTCACCGACTGCCCGCACCGCGAAAAACTCGGCTGGCTCGAACAATACCACCTCAACGGCCCCGCGCTCCGCTACGAATGGGACGCCGCGCGCCTCTTCGCAAAATGCTTCCGCGACATGGCCGACTCGCAACTCCCCTCCGGCCTCGTCCCCGACATCGCGCCCGAATACACCATCTTCGCCGGCGGCTTCCGAGACTCCCCCGAGTGGGGCGCCGCGTTTGTCCTCGCCGCCTGGCAGCACTACATCTGGACCGACGACGACAAACCCCTGCGCGACTACTTCGACGCGATGGATGACTACGTCGATTATCTCAACACCCGCGCAAAAAAACACATCCTCTCGCACGGCCTCGGCGACTGGTTTGACTCCGGCCCGCGCCGCCCCGGCGTCTCTCAACTCACCCCCGTGCCCCTCACCGCCACCGCCATCTATTACGAAATCACACACACGCTCGCGCGCATCGCCACCGTCATCGGCCGCGCCGACGACGCCTCCCGCCTGAACAAGGAAGCCGCAAAAATCGCCGACGCATTCAACCGCGCCTTCCTCAACAACGACGGCGACCCCGCGCAAAAACCCTTCACCGACGACCCAAACATCGCCACTTACGCCACCGGCTCGCAAACCGCGCAGGCCATGCCCCTCGCGCTCGGCCTTGTCCCGCCCGAACGCCGCAAAGTCGTGTTCGACACACTCGTCGCGCGCCTTCAAGCCGACGACTACGGCGTCACCTCGGGCGATGTCGGTTATCGCTACCTTCTCCGCGCCCTCGCCGACAACGGCCGCTCCGACCTCATCCACAAAATGCTCACGCGAGGCGACGAAAAACCCGGCTACGCCCACCAACTCGCCCAAGGCGCGACCAGCCTGACCGAGGCATGGAACGCCCGCCGCCAAACCTCGCAAAACCACTTCATGCTCGGGCAGGTCACGGAATGGTTTTACGGCGACCTTGTGGGCGTGCAGCCCGATCCCGAAGGCCCCGGCTTCCGCAAAATCATCATCAAGCCGCAAGTCGTCGGAGACATCACCTGGGCGCGCGCCACCTACGAATCACCTCGAGGCCCGGTCGCGTGCGCATGGAAAAAGGAAGGCGGAAAATTTGTATTGGAAATTTCAATACCCACCGGCTCTACCGCCACGGTCCACATCCCGACCAAAAATCCGGCAACCGTGCGCGAAGGCGGTGTTGCAGTCGCAAACGCCAAGGGCGTCCGCACCCTGCGCGGTGCCGATTCCGATAACAAGGCCGTCTACGCCATCGAATCCGGCAATTATATTTTCACCGCGGAGCAGTAACCGCATGGCGGAGGAATTCGCCTTCGTTTTATTTTTATGATTACCCCATCAAAACACATCCGGCAGGGCGCTTCATTTTGCATCTTCCGCGCTCACGTATTTGATCACCACAAACGTCGTGTATTTTCGGTTCACCGCCACATTGTAGGTCGGAGTTGAAGTAGTGGTGGCACGTCCTTGCACATTATATTGACCCGATCCGGCATAAGTTTGTTGCACGGTGGCATTGTAGTTTGTCGTGCTCACGCCCGGCACTGAATACGAACCCATCTGTGATATTCCCTGAGTAATGATGATTGCGGCGTCGCCGCCCTGTTTCCGCACTGCCTTGACAACATCACCCTTGAATCGAGCCATCGGAATCACCGCATTATTCCGCTCGTCATTGATCATGGCGAGCACGCGGTAATATCGCGGTGGCGCCCCCTCGCTCCAAATATCCACGCCATTCTTTGTTTCCTTTGCGCCGCCGGTGCCCAAGTAAATGCGACCGCCGTCGTCATACTCTTTTACATTGGTGGATGCACACCCGACAAAACCAACCGTCAACAAAGTAATTAAACCAATCAGGGTAATGGATTTCATGACTCACGTTATATTTGCCCGTTGCGCCCGCCTCAATCCTTTTTACTCCGTGTTCCTTCGTGCCTCCGTGGAGAATGGAATGTCACAAGCGATTGAGAGGTCGATTCATTACCAAAAACTGGAATACTGGGGCGCATGAGGCACATACTTTGCGTTGACGATTTCCGGTCATATGCACACGGTAACCACGCTGGGGACGTTCAGGGCGTTTGCTTCCGGGGCCGAAAAGCGGCATTGGAAATCCCCTGCATTATTTTGTGCAACGTGCTTCATGTTTTTTCTTCACATGGGTTTGAGCGCTCCGCCCCCTAAATCATCGGTTATTTTTGTGGAATCAACCTTTGGAAATATGCTGTGGAGGTAACACAAAAGTAACGCCAAACAAGGGTAAAGCTGCCAGCTTTGAACGCCTGCACTCCCCTATGAAGCATGGCGGAGGAGGAGGGATTCGAACCCCCGGTGAGCGTGAGCCCACGTCTGATTTCAAGTCAGGTGCCTTAAACCAACTCAGCCACTCCTCCGAGTGCGAGATTCGTCACGGTGCGCGACTTCTTGGATTTTTCAAGCACTCTCTTCCGTGTCAACACGACACGCGCAAAACTGGGCGCAAGGAATGGCATCTGGAAAACCCCGATCATTATACCGCAATCAGCCGGAGGCGCGAATGCCGGGTGCGCACCTGGGTTCACGCCTTCCGGAGACTGGATGGAATCAGTTAAAACCGATACCCGATGCCCGCGACCAGCCGGCCGCCGGACAGGTTTATGTCTTCGCAAAACTTATCGAGCTTCACCTTCGTCGCGCCGAGCGCGGCGAAGGAGCAGTCGACATAGAAACGATCGTTATTACGGAGGATATTCCAACGCAGGCTGAGCGTCGCGCCATACATGAAGGCGACTCCGTCATCGCTGCGCATCACGTTGCTCGCGTTGCTCACGCGCGGGTTCCTCTCCTCGCTGGCATCGATATACGCCGCGCCGACCGTGGGGCCGAAGGCGCAGGCAAACCTGCCGCTTTTCGTTTTCCACTCGTGCTGCCAGCCAAACAAAACGGGGATGACCGTCTGCTTGATTTCGATTTTTCCGTCGTGGTAAATGGTGCTGCTGCCGCTGCGATAATATGAGAAACGCCCGGTCACTTTCGGGTCCAGGTCGAAGCACGCGCCCATGTCGAGCGTGAGCCTGTCCGCCGCGCCAAGATAACGGCCGCCGCGAATATTAAAACCGAGGCCGCTCAGGTCGCTGCTTATGTGCGTCAGGAGTCCCGCATCGACAAACCATTTTTGATCCGGCGTGGTTCGACCGGTGGATTCGGCTGACGCGTCCGCCGCGACGGCGGCGGGAGCGAGCATCATTAATGCGCAAAACGCCAGTGCGACAAAGGCGAAGGCGCGCGAGTTTGCATTTTGATAGGCCGCGCAACGGCGGCGGAATTTTGGTGAAGTCATGGTGTGCGGTTATTTTGTTTATTATTTGAACCCGCGCGTCGGAGTCGCGTCGTGCATCCTCTTTCCGCGGGCGTTGCGCACATTATATCAAAAACCGGTGACGGCTTAAACCGCGTGTATCAATGAAATCTCAACGCCCCCGTGTTCGCCCGCTTTATGAATTCGCACGCAAACAGTCGTTCGCACACGAGGGCGCGCGCAAGGCGCGCCCCTACGATTGATATATATAACCGGTGCCGTGTATTGTTTTTATTGTTGTGCGATCGGCATCATTCACCGCGTCGCGCAGTTTGCGGATGCACTCATCCAGCGACGCCTCGTCCCAGCCCCATTGCCTGACCAGCTCCGCCCGGCTCAGGCTGACATCCTTGTTTCGCGCAAACACCACGGCCAGGTCGAGCACTTGCGGCGACAGGCGCTTGGATTCTTTGGCTCCGGTGATCGTGGCGGTGTGCGTGCTTGTGTTGATCACGGCCCGCGGGCCGAAGGGGAATTGATTGTTTCGCGCCATTTCGCGCGCGCGGAGTTGAAACGCCTTCATTCCGCACGGTTTTCGAGTGAATCCAGTTTTGCCCTGGCCGGGCAGTTCGAGCGCGTCCGCCTCGATTTCCTCGTCGTTGCCCGCAGTGAGAAAGAGCACGGGCACGTCGGGATCGAGGCGGCGCATTTCCCTGGCGGCCAGCAAACCCGCTTTATTATTCACGCCACGGCCCCGAGCGGCGGGCATTTGCATGTCGAGCACCACCAAGGCGAACCGCCCCGGCTCGAACGCGGTCAGCGCGTCGGCTTTGTTTGTCGTGCGCGTCACGGTGTAGCCCGCCCTCATCAGCCACTCCTCCCAAAACAAACCGAGATTCAAATCATCCTCCGCAACGAGGACCGCGCCGTTGTTTATATTATTCATGTCTGTTTATTTTTATTTGCCAGCGACAGGATGAAGACGTTTCCGCCCTCGCCGTCGCCCGGGGTTTCATAAGCAAGATCGCCGCCAAGGGAGCGGGCCAGTTTTCTGCACAACGGCAAACCGATGCCGTGACCGCGCTCATCATCCTTGGGACGCCAGCGGGGTTTGAAAATACGTCCGAGTTCGGCGCCCGAAATGCCGGGACCGTGATCGCGAACACGCAGCTCAATCATGCCCGTCGCCGCGTTTTCCCGCAGGACTAACTCCACCATGCGATTGTCCGCCGGCGCGCGCAGGCAGGCGTTCTCAATCAGGTTTCGCAGGATGATGGAAATCGCGGTTTCGTTGCTCGCAAGGCGGACAGGCTCCCCGGGAAAACTCGACCGGAATCCCATTGGGATTCCCGCCCTTCGCATGGCAGCAGTGAACTCATCCAGCAATTTTCCCGCGACTTGGCCGACATCGACATTTTCCGTCCACAGTTTTCCGCCGCGCATGACGCGCGGGAAAAAATCCAGGACAAACGCCACCGTCTCGGAAAGCCGCCCGGACGCGTAATAGATCATCGCGGCCCGCTCCTTTGTCAGATGCTCAACGTCGGCGTCCGGTGGCAGCGCATCCGGGTCGGTGCAGCATAAAATTTCCTGCACGTCGGTTCGCATCTCGTGCGAGGCGTAGTCCGTGACGGCCGCGATGATTTCGTTTTCGCGCATCCGTTTTTGAAAACCGAGCAGCAGCAGGATTCCCAGCGACGCCGCGAGCACCACGAGCAGCGATGCGCTGATGTATAATGCTTCCCCGGAAAACACCGCGCCGGCATCGGGGGTGCTTTGCGCGGCGGCAACCCTCCAACCGGGAAGCAGCTCGTCGTGAATCGAAAAACCGCCGCCGCCGTCCGTGAGCAATTGATAACGCCCGCCGCCTTGCGTCTCCGCCGGGAGCGCGATGGAAAGCAGGCGCGCGAGCTCGTGCAAATCCACGCTGACGGCCAGCACGATGTCGTCATCGCACATGCGCCACGCAAAAAGTCCGCCGGGCGCGCCGTTCCAGCCTGCGCGCTCGACGAAGGGAATGCCGAGCCGCCGCCGACGCTCGGGCCAGGTTTCCCTTTTTGTATAATCATCGCTTGGCGGCAGCGCGCCTACGTTGCCGGTCGCGATGCCATCGGGCCCGGGTTCCCCCGCATCATCGCCGCGCGCGTGCCACGGAGCGCGAGCGGCGGCGGTGCGCAATTTTTCACGAAGCGGTTCCCATGCGGTGACGGTGGCGGATGAATCCGCGTGCGCCGGGATTTTTTCGGCAACGGCTCCGGAATGCCACGGCGTTTTTGAAAGCCAGTCTGTCATCATCGGCGCCGGCGCGATGGCTGCGGCGCCCGGGTCCGGCACGCCGAGCGCGTTCACAAGCACGGCGTCGGCGATGAGGGGATTCACTTCGCGCCAACGTTCCAAAAAAGCGAGCGTGCCTTCGCGCGGCACCGCATTGAGCGTCGCGGTGAGCGCGCCTTGCACGTCCGAAAAAAGCACTTCCATCAAGCCGGCGGAGAGCTTGGCACGGTCGGCGATGGCGGCGGCGCGAAGCTGTGCCTGGCGTTGCGACTCCGCGGCATCATGCGCCCGGTTTTGGCGCAGCAATACAAGCATGACGACCGCGCCCGCCACGACCAGCGCGACGAACAACCACGACGCGAACGGCGTCAAAAACAAGCGCTTAATTTTTGCCTCGAAGTTTTTTTTCATGTTCCGCCGCCTTCCATAATCGCATGAGCACGCGCGCCGCCGGCTTGGGTTGTCCGTCCGCGGTAAAAATGCCCAGATGACTTTCGAGGCCGATGTTCGGCCCCGAATCGAAATCGCCCTTCCACGCCTCGTCTTTCAGCGAAAAAACATAACCGCCCGCGCCGCTTCCGGTGAAGTTGGACTCGACTTCAGCCCACATTTTTTCGAGCCACGCGGCCTGGAGCGCGCCGGTGTCGTTGCCGCGTCCGTCCATCGAGCTGCGCCCGAATTCCGAGAGCACGACGGGCATGGGCGCCGCGCGTGTCAGCGACTCCCAATCCTTGTATAATGCGCCGAAGCCGGGGCCGCGGTATATATTAAGCATGACCATGTCCAATCCGGGGATGGCGCGGTATTCGAGCATTTCCGCCTCGCGTGGCAACTCGCCATGGACAACCGCAGTCGGTCGCGAACTCACGGCCTTCGCGTTTTTCACCGCGTCGGCGAGGATGGCGAGCCACCTGCCTTTGTCGCCCCCAAACCACTCCGCGTATTTATAATTATACTCATTGCCAAACGCCCACGCGAGCACGGCCGGATGCGCGGCAAAGGCTTTTATATATTCCAGATAAAACGCCTCGCGATACACGCGCCCCGTGGCGTCGTCGCGGATGCCCCCGACAATGTCGCGCGCGGAGTCGAAGCCGACGGTGACGGAGATCCCCGCCTCCGCCAGCTTGTCCAGCATGCGCTTGGTTTTTTCGTAATCGAGCTCGACCGTCTCCGCGCCCTCCTTGTAGGCGGCGAACGGCCTGAATGTCCGGATCGAGTTTGCGTGAATCGCCTTCAACAACTCCAAGTCGCGGTCGAGGTTTTCATAAAACGTGAGTCCGTTGGCGTCGTTGGAATAACACACACCTTTTATTATATAATTCCCGGACGCGTTTTTATCATGATCGCGCGTGACGATTATTTTGCGACCGTCGATTTTTACGGATGCGAAACCGCTCCCGGCGGAAGCCGTCGTCCGGCGCACGGTGACGATTTCGGAGCTTGTAATGGCTTTCGCGAGGGTGGGCGCAACGGAGGCGACAACCAGAAGCGCAATACAAAGTGATGTTATTAGAATACGCGGAGCGACTGGGAGCGCCGGCTTCCAGCCGGCAGACGAAGTATCGCATCCTCTCATTGCTTTCGAATTTGCCGGCAAGATGCCGGCGCTCCCAGTCGCTGGCGCGTTTTTCATGATTCCTCCAAAACGGTCAATTTTGTGAAACGCGGATTGTTGTTGTTTCGCTTGTTAAGCGGCACGGGGAGATGGCTCGTGCTCTCGCCAAAATCCACCGCGATTTCGCGAACCGCGCCGCCGTTGCCCAGCCCGACAAGCGCGCCCTCGAAATAGCGCGCGGTTTTGTTCAACGAAAATTTCGCGGTCTTTCCGCCCGGCGCGGCGTCCACGATTTTTTCGGAGTTCGATGCGTAGATTGTTTTCCCATTTTCAAAAACCACGCGCAGCAGAAAACTCACGTCCTCGCCGGTGTTGAAGCACGACGCGCCATCAAAGTGCAGCCGCAGCGTCGTGTTTTTTCCCGACAGCTTCAGCCCGCGCGCGCCCGTGAAAACGGCAACGAGCCAATTCGGGCCGCCGTAGTAGGCGGGCGCGACATACTCCCTCGTTTGCGCGCCGGCCGCCGGTTTGGCGGGTTGCGCTTGCGGCGCGGCGGATGCGCCTTGCGCTCCCGCGACGGGAGAAATGTCCAGGCTGTTGAAGCGCACGTCGGCGGTGTTCTTTTTGTTGAGGCTCCACGTTCCGCGTCCGTAGGCCATCGTGGATTCGCCGAAGTCAACCGCCACCTCCTTCAACTCACCCAAGCCGTCCACGACCGCCTCGAAGCCGCCGCCCTTCCGCTCCATCACGGTGACGCCGCCCTTGCGACGCGCGACCTCGGCGCTGTTGCTAAGAAAAACCGTGCCGCCGGTCTTGAACACGAGACGGCAGAGAAAATTCTGCGCTTGCGCGCCGCCCCGATACACGGAGCTGCCGTCGAAGCCGAGCCGAACCGTCGCGCGCTTGCCCACGGTTTTTCCGCGCGCGCCGGGCCACGCGGCGACGGACCAATTCGCGCCGGCGTAGTAGGCCGGAATGCCGAAGGACAACGGCGCCCAATCCGAAACCGCGCCGCCATTGCCAGCCTCGCCGGCGGCGCTTGCGCCCTCGCGCGGGATGAACCGCAGCGACGTGAAGCGGGGATCATTTTCGTTGCCCGGATTCAGTTCGCCGGCGGAGTAGTGCACCGTGCTCCGCCCGTAATCGACCGCCGCCTCGGCGAGCACGCCGCCGCCCGGAAGGATTCCCTCAAAAACGCGCTCCTTTTTTTGCATCAAAATCGCGCCGGGCTTCGACGCGGCGACCTCCGCGGAGTTTGTCAGAAAAACAAACCGTCCGCCGATTCGCACGCGCAGCAGGAAGTTGGGGCCGGCGCCGGTGTTGTAGGGCGACACCGAGTCGAAGCCGAGCTGCACGATGGAACGGTCGATGCGGCTTTTCTTCAACTGAATCGCGGGCCAGCCGGCGCTCTGCCAATTGGCGCCCGCCCAGTTTTCTATGTCGGGAAAAGTGCTGTCGGTTTCCAGCGAGACGCCGTCATCGGCGCGGAGCACGCCGGCCAGGACAACCAGCGCAAACAGCGCGCGCAAAAAAACGCCGCGGACGGATGTGATTTTTTTCATGAGGAAGACTTTCTATGACGCATGGGTTTTCTCCAGTGTGAAAAGGCGGCGGGGCGAGGAGGCGGCCCTGCGCCATTCGACGCCAAAAGCGGGAACGCGCAAAGAATAAAACAATCGCCCGAAACGCACAACCGCCCCCGCTCAATGATTTCTCAACGCTCCCGCCCCCGACGCCACGCCCGCATCCGCCCCACCCCGCCGAACGCGCTCCCCGCCCGCGGCGCGATTCATTTCGATAAAATAATCTTCCCCCCGTTCCAAGCCCGTGCCAAAACACACACCCGTGCCCGCCAAAATCAGCAAATCAAAAAAACAAACCACCGCCGCACGTGAAACAGAAAGCGGCCACGCGATCCACATCGCCATCGAGCAACTCGCCAAGGCCATCGCCCAAAGGCATCCGGCCCGCGAAAAAATCCTCCTCCTCGGCATCGCCAACGGCGGCGTCACCCTCGCCCGCCGACTCGCCGCCATGATCCCCGGCGCGCGCCCCGGCGTGCTCGACATCTCCTTCCACCGCGACGACATCGGCCGCCACCCCATCCCCAAGGAGTTCGCGCCCACGCACATCCCCGGCGACGTCAACAACGCCACCGTCATCCTCGTTGACGACGTCCTCCAGTCCGGCCGCACCATCAACGCCGCCCTCAACGAAGTCTTCGACCACGGACGCCCCGAACGCGTCGAACTCGCCGTGCTCGTTGACCGCGGCGACCGCCGCCTCCCCATCGCCGCCAACTACACCGGCATCCAGCTCGACGTCGGCGCCAACGAAAAAATCCGCACCCACATCGACCCCGCCAACCCCGCCCTCGACACCATTGAAATCCAAAACCTGAAGGCCTGAAGGCTGAAAAATTACCCAAACATCAACAAACTCACAATTGCCGAAGTTCTGATTTCAGCCTTCAGGCTTTCAGCCCTTCAGCCCTTTTCACCACCATGCCCTGGACACGCAAAGACCTCATCACGCTCGAGGAACTCTCCCTCGACGAAATCGACCAAATCCACGCCACCGCCGCCGCCTTCAAAAAAATCCTCGGACGCAGCGTGAAAAAAGTCCCCGCCCTGCGCGGCAAGACCATCGTCAACCTCTTCCTCGAACCGAGCACGCGCACCCGCATCTCGTTCGACATCGCCGCCAAGCGACTCAGCGCCGACGTCATCAGCTTCGACGCCTCCGCCAGCTCCACCACCAAGGGCGAATCCCTCCGCGACACCGCCGAAAACATCCGCGCCCTCGGGGCCGACATGATTGTCCTGCGCCACGCCGCCTCCGGCTCGCCCCTCTACCTCTCCAAACTCCTCGACATCCCCGTCATCAACGCCGGCGACGGCGCGCACGCCCACCCCACGCAAGGCCTCCTCGACACCTTCACCATGCGCGAGCACCTCGGCTCGCTCAAAGGCCGAAAAATCGTCATCCTCGGTGACATCCTCTTTAGCCGCGTCGCCCGCTCCAACATCCACGCGCTGAAAAAATTCGGCGCCGACGTCACCCTCTGCGGCCCCTCGACCCTCGTCCCGCGCCACCTCACGGCCCTCGGCGTGACGGTCTCGCACGACCTCCGCGGCGCCCTTGCCGGCGCGGACGTTGTCATGCTCCTGCGCATCCAGCACGAACGCCAAAGCGCGAACCACTTCCCCTCGCTCGGCGAATACACGAGCATGTTTGGCCTCAACAAAACCCGCGCCTCGTGGCTGAACCCCAAGGCGCTCATCATGCACCCCGGCCCGATCAACCGCGGCGTCGAAATCGACAACGACCTCGCCGACGGCCCCAACAGCGTGATTCTCGAACAAGTCACCAACGGCATCGCGGTGCGCATGGCGGTGCTCTATCTCTGCTCCGGAGGCCAGCCGGAAAACGTGATCGCCAGCTCCGATTAGAAAATTTTCGATTTTCGATTCTCGATTTTCGATTGCGCGCTACCGCGCGTGTTCAAAATTCAAAACGAAGCGGAAGCTCCCAATCGAAAATCGAGAATCCAAAATCGAAAATCCTTCCTCCCCGCCTCTCCCTCCAACGCCCACCAACCACTTTCAAACCACCATCACAATGACACCCATTTGGATTCACAGCGCCCGCATCATCGACCCGGCAACCAAACGCGACGCCATCGGCGACCTCTACGTCAACGACGCCGGCAAAATCGTCCCCTCGCTCTCCGCCGCCGCGAAAAAACGCGCGCGCAAAATCGACGCCACCGGCCTCGTCGCCTGCCCCGGCCTCGTCGATGTCCACGTCCACTTCCGCGAGCCCGGTCAGACGCACAAGGAAACCATCGCCACCGGCAGCCGCGCCGCCGCCGCGGGCGGCTTCACCACCGTCGTCTGCATGCCAAACACATCGCCCGTCGCCGACAACGCCGGCACCATCCAGGCCATCAAGGACGCCGCCGCCCGCGACGCCGTCGTGCGCGTTTACCCCACCGGCTGCATCACCACCGGCATGAAAGGCCAAGCCCTCGCCCCCATCGGCTCGCTCAAGCGCGCCGGCGTCGTCGCCATCACCGACGACGGCGACTGCGTGCAATCCAACGCCCTCATGCGCTCCGCCGTCGAATACGCCAAAATGTTCGACCTCCCCGTCATGGACCACTGCCAGGACCACTCCCTCACCCAAGGCGCCGTGATGAACGAAGGCGTCATGTCCAGCCGACTCGGCCTGCGCGGCTGGCCCAATGCCGCCGAGGACATCATCGTCTCGCGCAACGTCATACTCTCCTCCTACACCGGCGCGCACATCCACTGCCAGCACATCTCCTCGAAATACTCCGTCGAACTCATCCGCCGCGCCAAGGCGCGCGGCACCCGCATCACCGCCGAGGCCACCCCGCACCACATCGCGCTCACCGACGCCGCCCTCGAGCACTACGACACCCACTACAAAATGAACCCGCCCGTCCGCACCGAGGAGGACCGCCTCGCCATAATCGAAGGCCTGCGCGACGGCGCCATCGACATCATCGCCACCGACCACGCCCCGCACACCGACTACGAAAAAGACCGCGAATTTGACAACGCCCCCAATGGCATCCTCGGCTTGGAAACCTCGCTCCCCGTCACGCTCGACATCCTTGTGCGCAAATCGAAGTTCAAGCTCCCCCACGTCATCGACCTGATGACAAGAAAACCCGCCCAACTCCTGAACCTCCCCGCCGGCACCCTCGCCGAGGGCGCGAATGCCGACATCTGCCTCTTTGACCCGAAGGAAAAATGGCTCTACGACGCCAAAAAAGGCCAAAGCAAGTCCGCCAATTCCCCCTGGTCCGGCCAAACCCTCACCGCCCGAGTGAAACACACCATCGTCGGCGGCAAAGTGGTGTTTGAGAACGGGAAAATAAAGTAGCACAGACGCTCTCTCTGCAAACATCCCTAATGAAATTTCAATATACTCCAACGTTTGCAGACTACCGGATGCTTAATAAATGGCACCTTTCAAAAATTAGAGAACTCAAAATATTAAGACTGCTGGCCATTCTTTTATTTTTGTATTACTGTGCATCTCCCATTCTGCGCCCAAGTCATCCGAACGACACAACACTGGATATCTATTTATCCAATTGGCTGTTACTATTATTGCCATTGCTTATATTTTCTCTATTTTTCAGTTCGTTTTTTTTAGTAAGAAAAAAATGGAACACTCTCGCGGAAATCCGATGTGAAAAATCATACGAGATTTCCGAAAATGACATTCATGTTACAGGCGCAGGTTTTGAAGGACGACTCGAATGGCAACATATCGCATCTGCGGAATACCACAAAGGATGGTTCTTTCTTATGACAAATCAAAGGACCTATTATTTCTTCCCAGCCTCCATTGTTCCAAACACAAATGCCTTGATTGCCTTGCTATCCCAAAAAGTCGCCAAAACTAAGGGCTTTCCAAAGTAAGAATCGAATGGTTGTCATGATACGTGCGTAAGCTCTAAAATCATCCCTCTTTCTCCACACGAGCACCCCATCCCAAAAATCTTTGATCAACAACAAAACCTCCGCATGAACTTCGACGCCCTCATCAAAAGCATCGCGGACATCCACCGGCAAACCCACGCAAGCGCGACAAAAGCCGTCAACACCGCGCTGACGATGCGAAACTGGCTGATCGGCGCATGCATTCAGGAATTTGAATTGCATGGCGAGGATCGCGCCACTTATGGCGACACATATACTTACGACCACGATGTGCCATTGGTTTACAATCTCGAAACGCTCTTACGTTTGGCTCAAACAAACTAAAAAACAGCAGAAAAGCTCAGGTTGGGTTTCCCTTCTCCACTCTCCATCAAATTTTTGCATTCACCACTGAACAATTCCTAAAACAATGCCACCAATGCGCCGAACCTGAAAACAAGCCGCCGCAGATCATCATTTACGAAACGGACGACAAGATCGCCAAGGTCAGCGCCCGCCTCCCGGCGCCCCCAAACATCATTTTTACACTGGCGGCGTCTGCCTCGGAAGATTCGAAAATGTTCAAAATTAAATAGCCTTTTTTCGGCATATTTTGGTTTCCCTTCAGGGAAAAGTGTGCTTCCTTGCTGGCGTAACCACACACGATGAAAAAACAAAACGTTCCCTCATCGGCCAGCGACAATAACAAGCTTATTGTTCGCGGAGTGCATCTCGACCTAACCGACGCTCTCAGGGCTTTCATTGAAAGCAAATGTGAAAGGCTCCTGCGTCACCAAGCCCGGATCATCCGAATACGCGTCGACTTGGAATACGACAAGTTACGAAAAGGGAAACCCAAGTTTCTTGCGAAGGGGCTCATCGAAATTAGCGGTCCGGACATGGTTGTCACCATGGAAAGCGATGACGCCTACAAGGCCATTGATTTGATGTCGCAGAAGCTGGACCGCCTTCTGCGCGTGCGCGCCAGTGCCATGAAGAAAAAGAAACTTCACCCGCGCTCCGTTGATCTCGAGGCGGAACTACCCAAAGTGTCCGCGACAGCCTGAGCCATCGTAAAGCCAATCAACAATAACCGAAAAAGCCGGATTCCTCGCGGGTCCGGCTTTTTCATGCGCGGCCCCCTCGTCATGCGATTTTTCTTTGCGCGATTTCCTTCTTGGTTTTGCACCGGCAGGCGGCCAAGTTAGACATCCTACAAATCATGAAAATCTGCTGCATTGGAGCTGGATATGTTGGAGGCCCCACAATGGCCATGATCGCGCTTAAGGCGCCCGATATTCGCGTGACCGTCGTGGACATGAACGCGGCGCGCATCAATGCGTGGAATTCCGACGCCCTGCCCGTCTATGAACCGGGACTCGACGACATCGTGAAACAATGCCGGGGACGCAACTTGTTCTTCTCCACCGATGTCGCCGGAAACATCCGCGAGGCCGACATTATTTTTGTCTCGGTCAACACTCCCACAAAAACCTATGGCGTGGGCGCCGGACGAGCGGCGGATTTGCGCTACGTGGAGTCCGTGGCGCGGACAATCGCCGAGGTCGCCGAAGGCTCCAAGATCATCGTCGAAAAATCCACCATCCCGGTCAAAACCGCCGAGACAATCAAAACGATCCTCGCGGCCAATACGAACGGGCTGAAGTTTTCCGTGCTTTCCAACCCCGAGTTCCTCGCCGAGGGCACGGCCGTCAACGACTTGATCGCGCCCGACCGCGTGCTCATCGGCGGCGAACGCACGCCGGAGGGCGAGCAAGCCGTGCAAATGCTCGCCGGCATCTACGCCCGCTGGGTGCCGCGCGAGCGCATCATCACCACAAACCTCTGGTCGTCCGAGCTTTCAAAACTCGTTGCCAATGCCTTTCTCGCGCAGCGCATCTCGTCGATCAACTCGATTTCGGCGCTTTGCGAGGCGACCGGCGCGGATGTGGACGAGGTTGCGCATGCCATCGGTTGTGATTCGCGCATCGGGCCGAAGTTCTTGAAAGCCTCGGTCGGTTTCGGCGGTTCGTGTTTTCAAAAGGACATCCTGAACCTTGTTTATCTTTGCGAAAAATTCGGACTGCCCGAGGTCGCCGAATACTGGGAGCGAGTGATCAGCATGAACGACTACCAGAAGTCGCGTTTTGCGCGGCGCATTGTGCACAGCCTTTTCAACACCGCGGCAGGCAAACGCATCGCTGTTCTCGGTTTCGCCTTCAAGAAGGACACCAACGACACGCGCGAATCACCCGCGATTTACATTTGCCGCGACCTGCTTGCCGAGCAGGGCAACGTGGTCGTTTACGACCCGAAGGTGCCCGCGAGCGCCATTTCGGAAACCGTGCTCGGCAAGGACGCCCCGCCCAACCCAAACCTGAGCGTGGCGGAAAACGCATACGAGGCGTGCCGGGGCGCGCACGCAATCGCCGTGCTGACCGAATGGGACGAGTTCAAGACGCTGGATTTCCAAAAAATCTACGACACCATGCCCAAGCCCGCGCTGATCTTTGACGGACGCAACGTCCTCGACCTGGCAAAGCTCAAGGTCATCGGTTTTCAAGCACACGGCATCGGCCGGTCGTTTGAATGAGATTTGCCCAAACAAAAAAGGCCGCGTCACGCGGCCTTTTTGGATTCCTAGGGATGCGAGACTGATCAGCGCGTGTGCGCCTCGATAAACCAAAGCGATTTGTCGAGGGCGTTTGAAACGCCGGTCAGCAAATCCGACGTGCCGGCGTCACCGGCGTCGGCGGTGGCGTCAACCTTCTTGCGCACGGATTTCGCGCACACGGCGTATTGGGCGGCGAGCGCCTTCGCGTAGGCGAGCGGGTCGGAATTCGCCGCCTTGTCGGACACCTTGAACTCGGACAAGCCGGAGTTTTTGGCGACCATGCGCACGGTGCCTTCCGCCACGCCACCAAGCTGCACGATGCGCTCGGCGAGGGCGTCGATCGGCTCCTCAACCGCCGCGGCCACGTCGTCGAACAATTTGTGCAGCGTGTAAAAATACGGGCCGCGCACATTCCAGTGAGCCTGCTTGGTTTGAGAATAAAGATCACTCACATCGGCGAGGGTCTGGTTGAGCGCTTTGATTGAGAATGCGCGGGTTTTGGAGGGGATGTCATTCATGGTTGTTTGTTTTTTCATGGAAAAATTAATCTATTTATAGACAAAGCATATTTATGATAAACGCAACCCGCCGGGACAAAAAAGCGAATGCCCTGAGGGGAATTCGCCTTTGTTTTACATTTCGCGCCGCGGCGCCACGGAGTTACCCGCCGCCAAGCGTTGAAATGAAGTAACCGGCGGCAACCGCCGTGCCGATCACACCGGCGACATTTGGCCCCATGGCGTGCATGAGCAGGTGGTTTTGCGCGTCGTATTTCTGCCCCTCAACCTGCGAGACCCGCGCGGCCATCGGCACCGCGGACACGCCCGCCGAGCCGATCAGCGGATTAATCGGGGTTTTCCTTGAAACCAAATTCATGAGCTTGGCGACGATCACGCCGCCCGCCGTGGAGCAGCAGAATGCCACGACACCCAGCAAAATGATGCCGATTGTCTGTCCGCGCAGGAAGCTCTCGGCGTTCATGGTGAGCCCCACGCTCGTGCCGAGAAAGATGGTGACGACGTTGATGATTTCGTTTTGCGCGGATTTGACGAGGCGCTCCGTGACACCGCACTCGCGAAGGAAATTGCCGAGCATCAACATGCCGATCAACGGCGAGGCCGCCGGCACAAGCAGGATGCACACAATCATGACCACGACCGCGAATATGAGCTTTTCCAGCTTGGAAACCTTGCGGAGCGATTTCATGCGGATGCGACGCTCCTTCTGCGTCGTGAGCAGGCGCATGATCGGCGGCTGGATAAGCGGCACGAGCGACATGTAGGTGTAGGCCGCGACCGCGATCGCGCCGAGCAGATGCGGCGCGAGCTTGTTGGACACAAAGATCGAGGTCGGGCCGTCCGCCCCACCTATGATGGCGATTGACGCGGCCTCCTTGGATGTGAACAACCCCGACAGCGTCGCCGACATGAAGGTGAGAAAAAGGCCCAGTTGCGCCGCCGCGCCCAGAAGCAATGTTCGAGGCATGGCGATCAACGGCCCGAAATCGGTCATCGCACCCACGCCCAAAAAGATGATCGGCGGGAAAAGTTCGAGTTTGATGCCTTGCGAGATAAAGTCGTAGAGGCCGCCCTCGATTCGCTCCACTTTGACGGTGCCGGTTGCCGCGGCGGGAGGCGTCACGGTTCCGTCGGGCGCCACTGTCATGGGCGGCGCGGTGTGATGCTCCAGCGTGCCCTCAATCTTGAATGTCGCCGTCTCATAAACACCGTCCGAACGCATTTTCGCCGTGAGCACGCCTTCGGTCGGCAGGTTGGCGAGCAATGCGCCAAATGCGATCGGCACGAGTAAAAGCGGTTCAAACTGTTTCGCCACGCCGAGGTAAAATAGCACGACAATCACCCCCCACATGATCACCATTTTCCAAGTGATGGCATGAAATCCGGTTGAGCTGAGATAATCCAAGAATCCTTGCAACAAATCCATGATATTTGAGTAGTTGATGTTACGTTGTTAAACTATTCACACACGCGCGCGATCAACGCACTCTGTGTGACCTGAAAATATCCCGCCTGCCCTCGGCAGCCCACTCGTTGCCGTGCGCCGCCGCGTTGATGGTGAGCACGCGGTGTCGTCGCCCGGCAAGCGCGACGTGAATCGATGCGGAAATCACAGCGATCACCTCGGGAGCAATCCCTTCCGCTTGGGCGGATGGGGAAGCCTCGACAGGCGCGCTCGCGGCGGCTGCGGAAGCGCGCGCCCCGGCTTTCTTTTTCTCAACAAGGGCGCCATGTCGTTTAAAAATGGCCCCGGTGATTTCAAACAATATCCAAAGCCCTCCAAGAACCATAAACACTATCATCAATCCGTTAAATTGATAAACGAGTGTTTCAGCTACCGATGGTTTTTCAGGCAATACTCCCAACAGCAAGGGTGACAGTATCATAGCGTGTTTATTTTTGGGTTGCGTATCTGGTTGACGAAAAAAGCAAACACAGAAAAGCGGGGGGGACGAAAGTTGGGGAATATCGTCAAGGGTTTGGGAACTTGCGCAAGCAAAAGCGACGGCTTGATGGCAATTATATTCGTTTGCCGTTTACAAATTTTCACACGGAAACGACCCGCTATTTCAACGCGCCTGCAATAGGAGCCCGCGTTTGGCTCGCTCTATTAAATAAAATATTAAAAACACTACACGTCAGCGGGACGCCCATTGTCATTCGGGCCAAACCCAAGAATCACCGGTGCCGCGCGCTTTGCCCATTCTTCTGGTTTTTGATACGAAGCCGCGTCAGCGCCCAAGCTTTGCCGGAGCATGTCCGTGTCGATCACACCCGGATTCAACGAAACCGCGGCCATGCCCGCCGGAAGCTCCTCCGCCAGCGCCCGCGTAAGCCCCTCGACGGCCCATTTCGCCGCGCAATAAGGGGCGACCTCAGGCGACACCGACCTGCCCCACCCCGAACTGAAGTTCACAATCACGCCGCGCCCGGCCTTTATCATGTCCGGCGCGAACGCGCGGATGACGTTTGCCATGCCCTTCACATTCACGTCGAGCACCCTGGCAAAATCCTCGGGAGGAACCTTCCAAAGCGGCGCGGGTTTGTTCATGAAACCGGCGTTGTTAATGAGCAAATCCGGCGCGCCATGGATGCCGGTCACACGCTCGGCCCAAAGATCGACCTTGGCCGGCACGGAAACATCCACCGCCGAAAAGTCATGCGGCGAGGAATGCGTGAAACGCAAATCAAGAATCCCGTCAGCCCCGCGTCCGCACCCGATGAGCGTGTGTCCGAGCCGGATGAACTCCTCCGCAAGCGCCCGACCAAGCCCGCGTGTAACGCCTGTGACAACGATCTTTTTTGCATTATTCATGAGATATATAATCCGTGCCGTTTATTTATGCCGAGAGGGTTTCCAAAACATGCGTTCCTGCTGTTTTAATCACAACAGCATCGATTCGGGAAACTCCATTTCGGAAACATGCCTAACCAATTGGGGAAAAAACTCGGCGAAGTCATTCGAAAACGCCTCGCGTGCGCGCTCAAAAACGGGCATCGCCACGGACAGGTCGACGGGCCTCCGCAAACGCGCGCCCATGCGTTGCAATGCGAGGCGGATTTTCCCGGCGTCGCGATAGGAAACCAGCCAGTCATGCTCGCACATGAGGCGCAGGCGCGAACGGGCGGCCCCGGGCAGTTCGTGCTCGCGCGCCCTTATCCCGTCATAAATCTGCGCGGCAAAATCCGGCAGCGGCACGGAAGGCGAATATTTCGCCCAGAAACAATCCTGCGCGAGCAGATGATCGTAAAGCATGTCCGTGAGCACGCCGCCCATGTGCCGCAATTCCCGCACGCCCGCGAACCGCGAAATGCTCCGGTGCACGACCGCGTGCGAATCCGTGAAATCGTCAATCGCGTGATGGCACGCCGCCCCGCGCCTGTATTCGATGTCCATGCCCGATATCAAGGCCGGACCGACGATATCAGGAAGCACGTTGCCAATGCGAAAACGCGGCGACGGTTCCGAAAGCAAAAAATGAGCGAGCCAGTTCATGCGCGAAACGGGGTTTCGTTAATGCAAAATCGTCCGGGTTTCATTCATGCGAACGCAACTGCCAAAACCATGTTGCTGCAAATCACAAAATCCCAAGTTGCACGGCGCGGCACTTTCGCGACCCGGCTCAACGCGTCGGGGAATCATTCGAGCGGCCGTCCGGCGTGTGCAAACCAGCCCCTGCTCCGGGGCTCGCGGCGAGACGCTCGAGCTGCTCGCGCGCCGGCGCAAAACCGGGGGCGATTCGCAGCGCGGCTCTTTCCGCGGCGACGGCCTCCGCAATGCGCCCAAGCGCCGCAAGCGCGACGGCGTAATTATGATGCGCGGAAGCCGCTTGTGGATCAAGGCGCAGCGACGCCTCAAAGTGCGCGATGGACTCCCCCGCGCGACCAGTGTTAAACAACGCCACGGCGAGGTTGTGATGGCAGCCGGCGGTCGGCTGGCGCGCAAGCGCCTGCTCAAAATGCGAAACCGCCTCCGCCGGCCTTCCGGAAAGCATGAGGGCGGTGCCGAGTCCGAAATGCGAGGCGCCCGCGTCGGGGGATATCGGGATCGACGCCTCAAAATAAGGAACCGCCTCCCTGTGCCGCCCAAGCGCGAGCAAATAGCGCGCCACATTGTCAACCGCGGCCCAGAGACTCGGGTCGAGCCCGGCGGCGAGTTTGTAGCAGCGCAACGCCTCGTCCGTGTCGGTCCCGCGCGCCGAAAAGACATTGCCGCGATTGTTCCAGGCCGTGGCGAATTTCGGGTCAACGGCCACGGCCTTGTCGAGCATGGCAAGCGCCTCGTCATAACGCCCGAGGCTGCAAAGCACATTGCCATAATTGCTGAGCGCCGCCGTGCAATCGGAACGGATTTTAAGGGCCGCGATAAAATCGTCCGTCGCCTCATCCAGGCGCCCCAGGCAAAAAAGCGAATACCCGCGATTGGCGAGCGCGATCTCAGAGCCATGCTCCCGAAACCCCAGCGCCTTGTCATAATAGGCAAGCGCCTCCTGGTGCCGCTCGAGCTTGGCCAGCGCGTAACCGTAATTATTGTAGGCTTGGGCAAAGTTGGGATTGAGCTCGATGGCTCTGCGGCAATGAGCCAGCGCCCGCTCCGGCATGTTTTTTTCCGCATAGAGATTGCCAAGGTTGTTGTGAGCGCGCGCATTGCCGGGAACCCCGGCCACAACATCCCGCCACAGGCTCAACTGGTCGCGATAAACCGCGTTGCGCTGGAATGTGGCAACCGCAAGCGCCGCCGCCGCCGCAATCAACAGCCATTGCGAACGCCGCCCCGCAACCAACCACGCCGCGACGGCAATCGCGCTCACAGTCGCGGCCAGGGGCAGATACATGCGATGCTCGGCCATGGTTTGCGTGGCCACCGGAATCACGCTCGACGAGGGCGCGAGCACCGCGAAAAACAAAAACCCGGGAAACCCCAACGCCGGCTTCCGGATAAGCGCCCACACCGTCGCCCCGCCCAACGCAACCAACAGCAACGCCTGCGGCCAGACACTCGAAACGCGCGCAACCACGCCGGAACCATAATCAAAAACCTGCCCGCGCGGCCAGACAACGAGGCGCAGGTAATGGGGAATCGCCTTGATTTGCGTGAGCGCGTAAGTCCACACCGTGGTTTCCGTGCCGAAGCCCGCGGTTCCCCCGCGCCCGCCCGCGCGCCAAACCAGCCAGCCGAGCAGCAACAGTGTGGACGCCAGCAGCGCATGGTAAACTTTCCGGCGCTTCCAAGCCTCCCGGAACGAACCGGCGGCAAACGTCCGGTCATAAAGAAAAACCATGAGCGGCGCGGAAACCATCACCTCCTTGGACGCCATGCCGAGCAGGCACGCGGCGACGGAAAGCGCGAGCCAAAATGTCCGCGCGCCCGCGGAATCCACGCCGCGCACAAAACAATACAGCGTGAGGATGTAGAACAACGCCATCAACGACTCGGCGCGTTGCACGATGTAAGTGACCGATTCGGTTTGCAGCGGGTGCAACAGCCAAAGCGCGGCAATGACAAACGCGACAAGCGTGGATGAGTCCCCGCCAAAATACGCGCGCAACACGGGCCGCAACAACGTGCGCCGCGCCAAGCCGAATAGCGACAGCCCCGCGGCAACATGGATGAGGAGATTGCCGAGATGATAGCTCCAAACCTCCTTCCCGCTGATCCTATAATTGATGGCAAAACTAAAGTTCAGCAGAGGCCGCCCCGAAACCGTTTCGCCAAAAGTGTTGGGCGGCGAAAATGCCGTGCTCAATTGCCGGATGCTTTCATTGCGTGAAATCGACCAGATGTCATCAAAGATAAACTCTCCCGAAAACGAGTTGTGATACGCCGCCGCCGTGGCCAACACGAGCGCCAGCACAGCCGCCCAAATCCGCCGGCGGTGAGCCGGCGAGCGGGCTTGGGAGGCGACGGTGGTGTCATGGATATTCGTCACAGGGCGATTCGGATGAAAAGCACTCCAGCATTTTTCACGCAAAACGAAATAATACTTTTTCAACAATGTGACATAACAGACATGAAAGCATTCCGTGGGCACCCAAGCTGGTTGAAACACGCATTGAGCTTTTCGGAAATTTTTCGATTTACAAGGAACCTCGCGCACCTAGCGTCACGTTCCTGCGCACATGCGCAAACCATCCGGGCCAGGATGGCGGAATTGGCAGACGCAGCGGACTCAAAATCCGCCGCCCCCTAAAGGCTTGCGGGTTCGACCCCCGCTCCTGGCACCATGATTAACGCACGCCCCCCCGCTGATTGTGCCCCTGATTATCGCTTGAACTCGATCACCGTCATTTCGGTTGCGTCGAGATCATGCGCGCCGGCTGCGGGGACGTGGAGGAGCGATGCGTTTATCGGCTTGTTTTCCAAGCGGGTAAACCTGGCGATTATGTCCTCGGTGGACACTTTGCGAAGGGGGCGCAGTTGCACGTCCTTTGTCCATGCGAACACGGAGTCCTCAATAAGCGGCGCGTTGTTTTGTTCCGCCGAAAAACTGGTGACCACCGGAAGGCGGAAACGCTTGGGTTGCGGTTGCACGGGGATCGCCGCGGGCGCGGGTGTTTTCCGGACGGGTTCTGCAATCACGGCGGCGACGGCCACCGATGGTTGTGATTCGGAGGCAAGCGCGGGCTGGGTATGCGAGGGGGCCGCGCGGTTAATAAGGAAGACCGCCGCGCACGCGGCCATTGCCGTGGCCAGGCCGCCGATGGCGAACGGGTTGCGCCACCACGAGAAGCGCGCGCGAACGGGCGCGTGTGTGATTTTGCGATTTGCGCTAGCAAGAGCCCGGGCGAGGCGGGGCGTGGCGGGGGCGTGGGCGCGCTCGGCCTCGAAGAGCTGCGAGCAGGCTTTTTGCATGCGGCAATACTGCAAGTAGGTGCGCTGGCGCGCGGGATTGGCGTGAAGCTCGGCTTCCAGTTCGCGGGCTTCATCGGGGGTAATCTGGTGATCAACACAGAGGTTGAGCAGTTCGATAAATCGTTTGTCTTTCATTTGAATTCGGCTCCCATTTTGGCCCTGAGGCTTTCGCGCGCGCGGGCGATGCGGCTTTTGACAGTGCCCACGGAAATGCCGAGGGCGGCGGCGATCTCCTCGTAGGACAGGTTTTTGATGTTTCGAAGTATTAGAATTTCGCGGTGTTTTTTGTTGAGCCGTTCCATCGCGGTAGCGATCTGCTCAACAAACTCCTGGTTGATTGTGACATTGTCGGGAGTGTCCATCTCGTCGGTCACAAACACATCGGCAAGCGGCGTTTCATTGTCATCACCGACAGGCTGGTCGAACGAGATGGTTTTGTCGCGCTTGCGGCGCCACCAATACCAATACCGATTGCGGGCGAGGTTGGTGGCAATTTGATAAAGCCATGTCGAGAAGGCGGACTCGCCGCGGAAGTTTTCGAGGCCGCGGTGGGCGCGGATGAAGGCGTCCTGCGTGACTTCCTCGGCATCCTGCTGATTGCGGAGGAGCTGGTGCACCATTGCGTAAATGCGGTCCCAGTAACGGGACACCATTTCATCAAAAGCGGAGTGATCGCCATTTTTAAAGCGGCTCACCAGCAATTGATCGAGGGCAACATCCTGGGCTTTCGTCGACATACGTTCAACGGAAGTTTGATGCGCGTATTTTTCGATTGTTCCCACTTTCTTCAGTTGAAATTGTGTTGGTGCGCGCGAGGGGCGCGTTTTTGCCGGACGGTTTTTGGGCGGATGTATTTTTGCTTTTTACGTGGATAATCCAGTGTTTTTCGGGGCATGCCAGAAAAATGCCATCCGAGTATTTCATTTAGTGTGGAAAAAACTCTTGCAAAGGAGTCATGAGAAAACCTTATTCCATCCCCTTTCAACGCTTGGGGGTTGATAGCTCAACGGTAGAGCAGCGTCCTTTTAAGTCGTTGGTTCAGGGTTCGAATCCCTGTCAACCCACCAGCGTGAAAATCAAAGGGCTGAAGGACTGGACGGCTGAAGGGCCGAAGGTTATGCGGCCAAAACTCTCGGAATCCAAAAAAAACCAACATGGCTATCGATTTCGGCTGGTGGAAAAAAACACCGGAGGACGGCAAATTCCAAATCAACGTGAGCGTCCACGGCGGCAACATCGAGTGGACGCGCAAACAGGGACATTTCAAGCAATGGGAAAACTACGGGCCGCCCACTGACGAGGACTGGGATCGCCTGCTCTACGAAGCCGAAAAACGCGTGCCCCGCCGGCTGATTTCGCCAAAACAATTCGCCGCAATCAAGGCACTGCGTCCGCAGTGAGGTCGCAAAAGACGCAAAAACGATTGCCTCTCAACTGGATGTTTTTTGCGCAGCGTGTGACTTCCCGTGGCGATTGATTTTGGCTTGCGCTTGGCGGCACGGCGGGTTTCCTCCCTATTTCTCAATTTCAAGCCGAGCTAGCTCAGTTGGTAGAGCAATGCTTTCGTAAAGCATGGGTCGTCGGTTCAAGTCCGATGCTCGGCTCCATTCTAAAGGCCTCGCAATCCATAGGGTTGCGAGGTTTTTTGTTATTCATTTTCGCGCCAGTTTATGACGCCTAATGTCGCGAAATGTCATTTTTGGCTGACTTTCGATTCCGCCAACAATCAACCAAACTCCATCCTTTTCACCGTTCACTCTTCACTCTTCACTCTTTTCCCTCACCGTGCCGCTCCCAACCGATCTCTTCGACTACCAACTTCCGCCGCGCCTCATCGCGCAAACGCCCGCCGAACGGCGGGACGCCTCGCGCCTTCTCGTCGTTGACCGTGCCGCGCGCGCGCTTACGCACGCCACATTCGCCGACCTGCCGTGTTTTCTTCGGCCAACCGACACTCTCTTTCGCAACAACGCCGCAGTTCTGCCCGCCCGCCTGCGCGCGCAACGTCCGACCGGCGGGGCGGTCGAGTGTTTCCTGCTGCGCCCCGAACCCGCGCGCGGCGAAAACACTTGGTGGTGCCTGCTGCGTCCCGGCAAGAAGCTTCCCGTCGGCGCCACATTTGCGCACGAAACCGAGTTCGCCGGGCATGTCCTCGAAAAAAACTCCGAGGGCGGCGCGCTCATCCGGTTCGAAACCGCCGGCAACGAATCAATCATCGCCGTCGCCAACCGCCTCGGCGAAATTCCCCTGCCCCCCTACATCAATCGCGACGCCGCGCACAATTCGCCCGACACCCGCGCCGCCGATCGCGAGCGATACCAAACCGTTTACGCCGCGCGCGACCGTCAGGTCGCCGTCGCCGCGCCCACCGCCGGCCTGCACTTCACGCCCGAACTCCTCGAGCGCCTCGGCGCCGACGGCGTTGCCATGCGGAACATCACGCTCCATGTCGGCCTTGGCACATTCAAACCCATAGAAACCTCGACCATCGAGGAACACCCGATCCACCGCGAACTCTACGAAATACCCGCCTCCACGCAAAGCGCCCTTCTCTCCCCTCGCGGCCGCCGCGTGGCGGTCGGCACAACAAGCGTCCGCACCATTGAGGATTTCTTCCGCAAACGCCCCACTGGAACAACCGTCACGACGTCCACATTCGCCGACGAGGCCGCGCTCTACATTTATCCGCCATCGACCTTCGCCGGGGTGGACGCGCTCGTCACCAACTTTCACCAACCCCGCTCCACGCTCCTGTGCCTCGTCGCCGCATTCCTCTCGCCCGGCACAAGCGACGGGATCGCATGGATTCGCGAAATTTACGCCGAGGCCATCGCCAAGGAATACCGTTTCTTCAGCTACGGCGACGCCATGTTGATTGTGTGAGCAGCCATCCTCCTGGCCGGATATTTTTTATGTCTTGGTAAACTTGGGTGGATTGTTTAAGCACATCGCCCGTTATGTCTCTCGATTTTGATCCATCCCAAGTGAAACTAGCCAGGTTCCGGCCCAAGATTCTGGACTGCCTGCGCGACTATTCGCGGGAGAAATTCATCAAGGATTTGATGGCGGGGTTGACGGTCGGGGTGGTCGCGCTGTCGTTGTGCATCGGCCTCGGCGTGGCCTCGGGCGTGGAGCCGCAGGCCGGTTTGTATGCGGGCATAATCGGCGGTTTTCTGGTGTCGCTTTTAGGCGGGTCGAAAGTGCAGGTCGGCGGGCCGGCGGGGGCGTTTGTCGGACTTCTGGCAATCATCGCGGCAAACTACGGTTTCGCAAACTTGCTGCTGTGCACGATGATGGCGGGGGTGATGCTGTTTGCGATGGGGTTGTTTCGCCTGGGGACATTGATCCGGTTTGTGCCCCAGCCGGTGATCGCGGGTTTTACCTGCGGCATTGCGATCACGATTTTGCTGACGCAGGTGAAGCCGTTTTTCGGACTGCAAATGGACAAGGAGCCGGGCGAATTTTTGCCGCGCATCGCGGCGTTGGTCCAGGCGGCGCCGTCGGTCAATTGGTTCACAACGGGGCTGGGCGTGCTATCATTACTGGTGTTGTTCCGGTGGCCGGCGCGCTGGGCGCGTTATGTGCCCGGCTCGATTGTCGTGGTGGTTGGCGGCACGCTGCTCGTCTGGCTGGCGCAGCTCGAATGGGTGCGGCAATTTTTCACATTCAAGGTGGCGACCATCGGCTCGGAGTTTGGAGGGATTCCGCGGGGACTGCCGAGTTTCGCGTGGCCTCGTTTTGACTGGCAGCAATTGGGAAACCTGGTGGTGCCGGCGGCGACGATTGCGATGCTGGGCGCCATCGAGTCGCTGATGTCAGCCGTGGTGGCGGACGGGTTGACGGACGACCGGCATGACTCGAACCAGGAACTGATGGGACAGGGAGTGGCGAATTTTGTGACTCCGTTGTTTGGCGGAATCCCGGTGACGGGCGTGATTGCGCGCACGGCGACAAACATCCGCAGCGGCGCGCAAACGCCGGTCGCGGGGCTGGTGCACGCGGTGTTTTTGCTGGCGGTGTTGTTGATCGCCGCGCCGCTGGCGAAGCACATCCCGCTGGTTACGTTCGCGGCGGTGCTGGCCGCGGTGGGATGGAAGATGGGCGAATGGGGAGAGTTCACCCGGCTGAAGAAACGGCTGCGCGGCGACGCGGCGGTTTTTTTGGTCACGTTTTTCCTGACGGTGTGCGTCGATTTGACGGCGGCGGTCGGCTTCGGAATGCTTTTGGCGTGCGTCTTGTTTGTGAAGCGCGTGGCCGACACGGCGCAGGTGCAGTCGATGATGGGCAACGAGAGCGACGCGGGGCAGCCGGGGCACGAAAAGAACGAGGAACTGGCGGAAAAATTGCCGAACGGCGTGGTGATTTACCGCGTGTTTGGCGCGTTGCTTTTCGGCGCGGCGGACAAGCTCGACATGGTTTTGCGCCGTGGGATCGAGGACACGCAGGTCGTCATTTTCCACATGGCGGCGGTGACGGCGATGGATTCAACCGCGCTGGACCGGCTTGAAAATTTGCACGCCAAATTGCACAAGCGCAAAAAGCACATGATTCTTTGCGGGCCGCACACGCAGGCCTATTTCATGATGGAGAAAGCGGGCTTTCTCGACGCTGTGGGCCACGATAATGTCGCAGCTGATTTGCCGTCGGCGGTCGAGCGAGCCAAGGCGCTGCTCGCCCGCGATGCGGTAGCTTCCGGAGGAAAGCCCAAACCGGGCGCCGCAAGCGACGCCCCTACTGAGTAAAGTCGAAGCGCGCGATGACGGGGCGGTGGTCGCTGGCGTCCCTCACGCCGGGACCGTCGTGGATTTGGGCGGCGTTGTCTTTCACAAATCGTTTCAACGACGGCGAAACGAGCATGTGGTCGATGCGCGAGTAGGAGTCCTGCCTTCCGTAGAAATGCGTCCAGACTTCGCCGCGCGAATCGGTTGCACGCAACAGGTGCATGATCTCTACGCGTTTTTCCCTGGTCAGGGTTCGGAGGGCGGGACTGGACCTGGAGTCGTTGAAATCGCCGAGAATCATAAAGAGGGCGCCGGGCGCGTCGGACTTTGGGAAAACGGAAAACACGCGATCGCGCACGGCGCGCGCCTCCGCGGCGCGGCGTTGTGTCGATTCGGGATCATCCTTGCGGTCGGTGAGCCGGCTTTTCAGGTGCACAATGAAGAGCGCCAGTTCGCCGGCGGCGGTTTTCACGCGCACTTCGAGCAAGCCGCGTTTCACGGTTTCGGTGGTGTCGAAATACGCGAATTCGAGATCGGTGTGCTTGCTCACGCGCGTGAACGGCTTGCGGGAAAGCACGGCCACGTGACGGGCTTCGTCGGCCGCGTTGAGCACGATCGCGTGGGGATAGTCAACGCCCTCGGTTTTCAGGTCGCGCCGCAATTCCTCAAGGAAGGGCTGCGAGCCCATTTCCTGTAGCGCGACGATGTCGACGTCGAGCGCCTTGATGACCGCGCGCAGGGCCTGCTTTTCGTTTTCCGGCTTGGGGTAGCCGCGCGTGTAAACGCCATCAACAAACCGGCCCGCCAGCGTATAGTTGGCCGTGTTGTAGGTGGCCACGCTGAGAGTTTCCGCTGAAAGGCCGAAGGGTAGAATAACTGCTCCGAGCAGGGCGAGATGCCTGACAGGGCTGAGAGCGAGAAACAGGCCGGACAGCCGGCAACGGGAAAACGGGCGGCGCATGGGAGATTGTGTTATTTCTTTGTTGGAGTGTTCATCGCGGTTTCGCGTTCAACGATTGTCGGGTGCGAATAGTAAAAACGGCTGTAAAGCGGGTGCGGCGTGAGATTCGAGAGATTCTTTTGCGCAAGTTTTCGGAGCGCGCCGATGAGCGGCGAGGACCCGCCCATGGCGTCGCGCGCGAAGGCGTCCGCCTCGTATTCGTGTTTGCGCGAAAAATAGTTTCCGACGGGCGTGATCCAGAAAAGCGCCAGTCCGCTCAACAACGAGAACAGCAGGAAGGCCGCCGCCAGGTCGCCCGTGGCAAAACCGAACGCCGGGTTGAACCACGCGCTGTTCGCCAGCCACGCGATGAGCGCGAAACCGCCGAGCATCATGAGCGAACTCGTGAGCAGCGTTTTCGGAATATGCCCGCGCTTGTAATGGCCGACCTCGTGGGCAAGCACGGCCTCGAGTTCCTCGGGCTCGAGTTGTTCGATGAGTGTGTCGAAAAGCACGATGCGGCGAAAACGTCCGAAGCCGGTGAAAAAGGCGTTGGAGTGACCGGAGCGCTTGCTGCCGTCCATGACCTGAATCGTGGACGCCTTGAACCCGGTGCGATCGGAAAGCGCCATGAGCCGGTCACGCAAGCCGCCTTCGGGCAGCGGAGTCAGTTTGTTGAAAAGCGGCAGGATGACCTTGGGATAGAGAACGAGCATCAGTATTTGAAAACTGAATACGAGCGCGAAGCCCCACACCCACCACCACACGCCCATCCAGTGCACAAGCGAAAGCAACGCCCACAACAGCGGCGCGCCTATGATGAGCGCGATCGCAAGCCCCTTGATTTTGTCGCTCACCCAAAGGCCGGGCGTGCTTTTGTTGAAACCAAAACGCGCCTCGAGCCGGAATTGTCCCCACCAGTCGAACGGCAGCGAAATCACACTCAGCACAATGCCAACCCCGAGCAAATAAACAACCTGCGCCCAAGTGCCCGCGAGAAAAGTGCCCGCCAGCGCCGAGGTGACGCATCCGTGGGCCCAAGGCAGCACGCCGCTCGCAAACAACGCCACCAGCACAAGCGAATCCCACACCCGCTCGATGCTGCCAAACCCGGCCTTGGCAAGCGTGTAGGCGGTCGATTTTTGATAGGTTTCCGCATCCATGATTGCGCTCGCCGCGGCGGGCGCGGCATTCATGTGCTTCCGCACTTCCGCGCAATTCAGGCGGCTGAGCCAGGTTTCCGCGCCCAGCTTGAGCGCGACAAGGATGATAATGATTAGCAGGGCTGTTGTGCTGGTTATCATGAAACGCGAGTGCAACGATTTTCGCCGTCAGTGCGAGGTGAAAGCTCAGCGAAACCGAAACCCGGTTTACAATACGCGAAAAAACCGAGGACACTTGTCCAAAAGCATTGACGCCGCCCCGTTCACTCACGACGCTTCCGGCCTTTCCTCAACAAGAAATTCGCCCCGCCTCCATTTTTGCCGAGTTCCCGGATCCCCGTTTATTTCCACTCGAAAAAACAAAAACCAGCCATGCCAAAACATCCGCTGACTCTTCTCTGCCTTGCAGTCGCCGTCCTCGCCACCACTATCGGAGCCGCCCCAATAAAGTTTTCGGGATCAACGCCCCTGCAATGGTCGGTGCGCTACGCAAACTCCGAGGCCTCGCGCCTCTGCGTCAGCAACGAATACAGCATGCCCAAGGGCAAGTGGAATTACGCCAATTTTCTCGAATTGCGTTCGATGCTCTATCTTGACGACCGCCTCGCCGAACCCAAGCCGCGCTACCGTGCCTTTGTCCAAGCCACCACCGATTCGTTTCTCTCCGATGACGGCAGGAGCGTGGCCAGGTTCAAACCCGGGGAATACAGCATCGACGACATCGCGCCCGGCGTGACCGTGCAATACCTCTACCGCACCGACAAAAACGAACGCTACCGCAACACCATCGAACTCATGCGCCGCCAACTCGACCCCGGCAAACACCCGCGCGTGAGCGAAGGCGCCTTCTGGCACAAAAAACGCTACCCGCACCAAATCTGGCTCGACGGCCTCTACATGGGCTCGCCCCTCTACGCCGAATACACCGCAACCCTCGAAGCCCCCGAAAGACGCCGGGCCGCCTACGACGACATCGCCCTGCAATTCCGCATCAGCGCCAAGCACACCCACGACAAAAAAACCGGACTCTATTATCACGCGTGGGACGAATCCCGCGAACAAGGCTGGGCCAACAAGGAAACCGGCCAGTCGCCCAACTTCTGGAGCCGCGCCATCGGCTGGTATTCCATGGCGATTGTCGATGTGCTCGATTTTCTTCCCGATGAAACTGCCGCCGACAAGACCCGGCGCGCCGGGCTTATCACTATCCTGAAAAGCGTTCTCGACGGCGTTATCAAATATCAGGACCCCGAGTCCGGCTGCTGGTGGCAGGTCACCGACCAGGCGCACCGCCGCGGCAACTACCTTGAAGCCACCGCCACGGCCATGTTTGCCTACACGATGGCCAAGGCAATGAACCACGGCTACATTGATCGCGCCACCTACGAAGCCCCCGCGCTCAAGGCCTACGGCGGGCTCATCGAAACACTCGTCAAGGTCAACGCCGACGGCTCCATCGACCTCACGCAATGCTGCGCGGTCGCCGGCCTCGGTTACGGGCGCGACGGCTCCTACGAATACTATCTCAGCGAACCCATCATCAACAACGACCCCAAGGGCTCCGGCCCGTTTATTCTCGCTGGCATCGAATTCGATCGGCTTCTCGACATCAACGAAACCCAAAAAACACTTCCCGCCAGCCTCGTTTTCAAGATAGGAGCCCCGGGCAGGTCCTCCTCAAAAATAAGGCCGGAACAAAAAAATAATGACGTTCGCAAACCAGACAAAACGCAGGGGCGTTGATTGCGGCGCCCGATTTACCGCGCGTCATTTGAGACCTCCTCAAGCAAGTCCCCCGCGATGTTATGTAATCCAAAATGACTATAACCCCGCACTTGCCCTCCACTAAATAAATCGTCCGACTTTCCATAACCCGCAAACGCAACAAAACACCCAAAAAACATATGAGCCAGCCCACCCAAACTGCGCAAAAGATGACAAATTACCGATGGTCAATTTGCATCCTCCTGTTCTTCGCCACCACCATCAACTATCTCGACCGGCAAGTTCTTTCGCTGACTTGGGACGAATTCATCAAACCCGAATTTCACTGGAACGACGACCATTACGGCACAATCACGGCCGTGTTCTCGTTCGTATATGCCTTGGGCATGCTTTTTGCCGGTCGCTTCATCGACTGGATGGGCTCCAAAAAAGGCTTCTTGTGGGCGATCGGTGTCTGGTCGGTCGGCGCGTGCGTGCACGCCCTGTGCGGTGTCATCACGGAAAGCTATGCGGGCGTGGAAAATAAACTGGCGCTTGTCCAAGCCACCGGCGACACGGCCGTGGTCATAGCCACGGTCAGCATGTGGGCATTTATTGTTGCGCGGTGTATTTTGGCGCTCGGCGAGGCCGGCAACTTCCCCGCAGCAATCAAGGTGACAGCCGAATACTTTCCTAAAAAAGACCGTGCGTTTGCGACGTCCATTTTCAACGCGGGCGCTTCGGTCGGCGCGCTCTTCGCGCCATTGAGCATCCCGTTGCTCGCCAAGGCGTGGGGGTGGGAATTGGCCTTCATCATCATCGGCGTCCTCGGCTTCATCTGGATGGGTTTCTGGGTGTTCATGTATGACGCCCCCGCAAGGAGCAAGCATGTGAACAAAGCGGAGCTCGAATACATCGAGCAGGACGGCCAGGATATCGTTCAGCCCAAGAAGAAGGGTTCGTTTTGGAAAGCCGTCGTTGCATTTTTGGGGCTTTTCAAATACCGGCAGACCTGGGCCTTCGCGGTCGGCAAATTCATGACCGACGGCGTGTGGTGGTTCTTCCTGTTCTGGACGCCCTCGTATCTGAACGCGCAGTTCAACATCAAGATGTCCGAGGGCCTGGGCATTGCGCTTATCTTCACACTCTACGCCATCACCACGGTCCTGTCTATTTTCGGCGGAAAACTGCCGACGCTCATTATCAACAAAACAGGACAGGACCCCTACTCCGCCCGCATGAAGGCGATGTTGATATTCGCGTTCTTCCCGCTGGTGGTGTTGTTCGCCCAGCCGACGGGCACGATTTCTCCGTGGTTCCCGATTCTCCTGATCTCCATCGGCTGCTCGGCTCACCAATCCTGGTCGGCGAACATCTTCTCCACCGTGGGCGACATGTTCCCCAAGAAAGCGATCGCATCCATCACCGGCATCGGCGGCATGGCCGGCGGCATCGGCTCAATGCTCATGCAAAAAGGCGCTGGAAAAATGTTCGTCTATGCCGATGCGACCCAAATGTCATTCCTGGGATTCACGGGCAAACCCGCCGGTTATTTTGTGATCTTCTGCATTTGCGCACTGGCCTACTTGGTTGGCTGGTCGATCATGAAAACACTCGTGCCGAAATACGCACCGATCACGGATTTGTAATCCGGCGCGCAAAAACCAGAAATTCCGAAAAGCGCGCATGAATGCGCGTTTTTCGTTTTTTGCGCAAGGAAAGGATTGCCGCGTTATTGCGGCAGGCGGACCTCAAAAACGGCACCCCGACCGAATTCGCTGCGGGCCTCAATCGTGCCCCGATGGTTTTCGATAATACGCCGGACGATTGCCAGGCCGAGGCCGATGTGCGGGGCCTGGCCGGCGTTGTGCGTGCGGGCCTTGTCGGCCCGGTAAAAGCGGTCAAAAATGTGCGGCAAGTCTTCGGCGGTGATGCCGGGACCGTCATCCTCGACGATGAGGCAGGCTTGCTTGTTTTCGCTGACGCCTGTTTTCAGTCGAATGTGTCCGCCTGCGCCGGTTTTGCCCGCGACATGATGGTGCTGAATGGCATTGGAAATGAGATTGGTGGCAATGATTCCGAGAGTGGCGGGATCGGCGCTCAAAGGAGCGGGCACGAGCGCGGTGGTGTCGATTTCGATGTGACGCTCGGCGGCGAGAGGCGCGAGCTGGCGGGCTGTGTCGCGCATGATGTCGGCAAGGTCGCAGGAAACCCGTGTCTGTGTGTTGAAGTTTCGCCCCGGCGCTTCCTGACGGGCGAGGAGGAGCAGCGCTTCAACCAGGTGGCGCATGCGCGCGGCAGTGTCGGCGCAAGTCTGGAGGGTTTCGCGATATTCGGCTGACGTGCGCTCGCGTTTCAAGATGCGCTGCGTTTCGGCAATGAGAATCGAGATGGGGGTGCGCAGTTCGTGCGAGGCGTCGGAGGTGAAGCGTTTTTGTTGCTCGATGGATGCGTGGAGGCGCGCGAAGGTGTCGTTTAGAACGGTGGCGAGCTGGCCGAGCTCGCTTTCGGCATCGCGGGTGTCGATGCGTTCGTCGAGGTTGCCCTCGGCGATGCGGGTGGCCGTGTGGCTGATGGCGCGAATCGGGCGAATGGCGCGCCCTGCGATCCACCAACCGCCGGCCAGACCGAGAAGCCAGATACCAAGGCCGGCGGCGGCGAGTTTCCACGCGAGACGGTTCATTTCGGCGAGTTCGGGTGTGATGTCGCGCCCGGTGAGAATGGCGGCTCCTTCGGGCACGCCACGAATGGCCTCGCGCCGTGTCCTGAGTGTGCGAAGCGGTTCGGGGGCGGAAAGTTTTTCATCAGCCGCCTGCTCGCCTGTCCTGCGCGGCGGGGGCGGCGGAAATACAAAGTCGCCGGGCACATTCTGCGACTGGAGAAGGATGGAGCCGTCGTGGTCGCGAATGACAAAGTAGCCGTATCCGGGGGCGGTGTTTTTAAAATATTCCTCGAGCTCGGGGGAAAGAGTGACGGGACGTGTTTTATCGCGCAGCCGAAGCATAAGGTCGGCCGGCGTGGGACGGAGCCGATTGTCGGAAGTGCCGGTTGCCGCCTCGTCGGACTGTTCAAGGGTATCCTGGCCAAACGCGGAAATCATGAGGCCGCGAAAAAGACGGTGCTCGGTGGCGCGAAGATCCCTGTCGATTCGACGCTGGGAGGCGTCCCATGCGAGACGCCACGCGGTGAAACAGAAGGCGACGATCATCACAAGGAGGATGAGCCCGTGCCACGCCTGGATGCGCCAGCGAATGGAGTGAAGAAAGGAGGCCATGGGAAATACGAATCAGTATCTGGAAATTTGAAAGGCGGGTTACTGTGCGGTTGAAAAGTGACGTCTAAAATCGGGAAAAGGGCAGAACTGTTTTGTGATCTGGATGCGCGCGGGAATTGAATTTCTAATTTATAAATTCCAACCCCTACTTTTCCACGCTGTATCCATGTCCGCGGCGGGTTTGGATGATGTCGGAACCGAGTTTTTTTCGAAGATTGGAAACGTGGACATCGAGAAGATTTGAGAACGTGTCGTCGTCCTCGTCGAAAAGGTGCTCGTAGAGCGTGGTGCGAGAGACGACCTCGCCCCGGTGCAAAGCCAGGTATTCAAGAAGTGAATACTCGCGCGCGGTAAGCGGGATTTCATCGCCGCCCGCGCCGGCGACACGCCGGGCCGCGGTGTCGAGCGTGATGCCGCCGGTAAGGACAACGAGGGATGAGGTTTTCCCGGCGCCGCGGCGAATCAAGGCGCGGATGCGCGCGAGAAGCTCGTCGATGTCGAATGGTTTTGTGAGATAGTCGTCGGCGCCGTGATCGAGACCGCGAACACGGTCGGGCACTGTGTCGCGCGCGGTGAGCATCAGGACCGGCGTTGTATTTGGCGCGTTTTGGGAGGAGGGTTTGGTTTCGGAAGCGCGCAACGCGGCAAGGACGCCCCAGCCATCAAGCTTGGGAAGCATGACATCGAGGAGAATAACGTCGTAGGTATTTTCCCGCGCCTTGTGAAGTCCGTCCTCGCCATCGCTCGCGGTATCCACGGCATAGTTTTCCTCGCGCAACGTGGCGGCAAGACTGCGCTGAAGCGCGGGATCATCTTCAATTACAAGGAGGCGCATGGCGGAGGAAGAGTGAAAGGCTGAATAGTGAAGAACGAAAGGAAGGAATGCAAAAACGGTGCATGAATTTGAATGCGCTATGATAGCACGGCGAACCTTTAGCAGGGATGAAGGAATGACGTTTTTTAGTCTCCAACCATAAAAAGCCCCGGGTGTTTTCAATAACATTTGCCGGCTTGTTCAGTTCAAAATCCTATCCGCCGTTGGGATGAGTAGCGGGTGGATTTTTTGGCGTGGCTTTCCTGCTCAAGCGCGGCAAGTCGCTCATGGTTGGTGACCGTCGTGCCGAGGTAGTGGAGGCTTTGCCGCACCGTGCGAAAATCGCCGGGCGCCAGGTCGGGTATTTGCTCCAACCGGGCGACGTCCTCGCTCGCAAGCGGGGTGCCGAACATCCGCTCGAAAAACAACTTTTTGCCCGCGGCGTCCAAGTGCCCGAATTCCAGCTTGAATGTGAAGCGGCGCAGCGACGCCGGATCGAGGCCGTCCGAGAAATTCGTGGCGGCTATCAGCACGCCGCCGAACTTTTCCATCTGTTGCAGCAGCTCGTTTACCTGCGTGATCTCCCAACTGCGCTGCGCGCCTTCGCGGGATTGCAGCAGGCTGTCGATCTCGTCGAGAAAGAGAATCGCCTTCTCCGCCTTTGCCTGGCGAAACGCATTCGCGATGTTTTTTTCGGATTCCCCCAGCCATTTCGAAATCAGGTCGCTGCCCGCTTTCGCGATTATTTTTGTGTCCAGCGTTTTGCCCAGGAATTTGACGAACTCCGTCTTGCCCGTGCCGGGCGGGCCGGAGAGCAGGAGATTCATTCGCGGACGGTCGGGCGAGCCGGACGCCGGTTCCCATTGAAAACGTCCGACCGCCTCCACGATGCGCGCGAGGCTTGCGCCGCTTTTTATGTTCAATCCCTCCAGTGAATAATCTTTCGCGGGCAGCAGGTTGTCGTCGGGTTTTATGCCAAGAAGTTCGCAGTGCTGATCGAGCAGTTTTGCCACGATCGCGGGCGCCTCGTCCTTTCGCGGCGCGAGGTTAGCGATGTTGCGCAACGCCAGCGCCACGCCGCCGGCGTTGGTTTCGTAGCGACGGGCGAAATCCTCCAGCGATGCATCGTCAAACAACGATTCCAATTTGTGCCGCCGGATGCTGTTCTTCCAGATCGCCAGTCGTTGCGTGCCGGTCAGCTTGTTGAACTGGATGGAGTAGTCGAAGCGGCGGCGCGTTGACTCGTCGAGGGCGCACGCGGGCAGGTTGGTGATCCACACAGTCGGCGTTTTTATTGTGTCGAGCACGCCATTGAGCAGCGCCTTCTCGTCGCGTCCGGAGGAATTATCACCGCCGAAAATCGACATTAACGACCCGCCGCCGCGCAGCAAATTATCCGCCTCGTCCACAATCAACAGGCTTCGCGCGCGATCGATCTGGGCGTCGCATATTTGCAGCGCCGCGAAACGCCTGTCGCGAGACATGCCGCCAAAGTCGCCTTTTTCACTGTCGGTTTGTGCGATGGCATAACAATCCAGCGCCAGCTCGCGCGCCAGACTGCGCGCAAAACTGGTTTTGCCGGTGCCGGGCTCTCCATGGAGCAGTATGTGGACGCCGTGCTCCGGTTTGCGCGATGTGATTATGTTTTTCAAAATCGCCCCGTGCTCCACCGCGAGATTTCCGAAAAAACTCCAGGGCAATGTGGTGTCGTCGCATTTGCCATAAAACCGGCTGCCCAGCGAGGCGGTATCAAGCCCGGAAATAAAACCACTCAAATGGCGGGTAAAGTCGATGTCATGATCGATACAGTTGTAACGTCGCAATTTTCCCGATGCCGCCACGCTCTTGCGCACCTCAAGCTTGGCGCGATTCAGGCATTTGGCGACGTAATCAATCTTATCTTCATGTGACGAAGCCCCGTTTTTGGGCATTTCCAATATGCCATCGTCCACAAAATATAAAATCAGCAAAATTTCCTTCTCAAGATCGGAAAGCGACAGCATCGCCTGCAATTCCGCCATGCGATTTTGCAATGAGTCATCGGATGCCGGCATCGGAACTGTGCTCAAGGTGTCGTCCAGCAGCCTCAGAATGACGCCCCGAATCGCATCCCGGGGCAGCAACTCCCACGCCTGATTGAATAGTGCGCGCATGTTGAAGTTAAAAGTGGAGGCGTCGATGGTGGCGCCCTCACCCTCGGTGCGTTTGCCCCGAAGCGATAATATGTCCGCCTTGGAAAAGGACTCCGTGAAAAGGCGCAACACATTCGCCCAAGCGACGGACTCGCTTAATATTTTGAATCCGCCGCGACCCTCGATGTCGCCGTCATGGTTGCGGATGAAGTTTGCGAAAAACTCCAAGCTTCTGCGCTTGGCGTAATGGCTGGTCTCTGCTTTGTAGGTGCTCATGGGGACGGTGCTTTAAAAAGTGAACCATCCATATACACCCCCAAGGCGGACATGGGTTGTCCAGGGTCCCGATTTTTTCGAAAAAAAATGAAAGCGAACCCTCGACCGCTTGATTTCCAAAAAAATCCCGCCCCCTGAAGGCGTCCGGTAATGTCCACCGTCATTATTTTTATGCATGGGCGGCGAATGTCCACCCTCCGCCGGTATTGTGCCCGCATGAAACAATCCGCACGCAATCGTCGGAAACGCCTCGATACAACTATAGCCGCCGACATAGACCCAATAATAATTCGGATGCTTGTAAGTCTCGATTTCGACGACATGAGCGCAAAACTTCAATCCGCGGCGCGGCGCGGCGGGCTAAACGCCGCTGACGCACAGGTTGCGGCCTCCGACATGATCGGCTGGCTTAAAAAGCTGGTGGCGTATGCCTCGTCCCAAACCCATTCGGATGCCTACAGCCGCAGGGTGGAATGGCTGTGCATTTTTAGTATCCTAAAACGCGCCCCGAGGATTTTTTCATCAGTCCACAAGATGCGGAAAAATGAACCGCGTCCCGTCGCTTTTGAAGCCGCCGAGGCACCGGCGAAATCCATTCGCAAAGGCCTCGCGTCAAAGAAAAAAGGGCGCGTTACCAACACCAAGCACAGCGGGGAAAAATAGGAATCCATGCGGGGTATTCACCGCGATGCAGATTCCGCCTGATGCATTTTTCGCCCCAATGACGGGACGAGACAAACCAACAACTAAAACACACCATGAAAACCAAAATACTGACACCACTCATAGCGGTCCTGGCACTGGTTGCCGCCACCGGCTGCACCACGGCCACCAAAACGCGGCAAACCGCCCCGCTTCCGATGGACATCCAGGCGACGCCGGTCAAAGTTGATTACGAAGTGAACACGCAGGAGAAGAAAACCGGCACGGCAAGCTCCGCGTATCTGTTCGGCTTCATCAGAACCTCCGGCCCGAACACCTTTGCCGAAAACAAGGGGGCTGACGCCCAACGCTCCATGCTCGGAGGCAGGGTCAACAAGCTCCGCCTGGCCGCAATCCACGAGGCTCTTAAAAACTCAAACGCGGACCGTCTTCTCGACCCTCAATACGAGGCCAAGATCGTGACGTATCCCTTTGGCATCTTCAAAAAATACGTCGTCACCGTCAAAGGCTACGAGGCGGTGGTGAAGGATGTGTATCCGGATAAAAATTAATTCCGCCATTATCGGCCTCCGCATCACATGACACGCATAGGCTGCCGACTTACAGAGGCAGTCTCTGCGTGCGCAAGAAGATGGTTCTTAACTTTTATAATCTCAAATATGCATGCGTTCGCGTCCGACTGGATTGGCGGAGTGAATGACCATGCGGGGAGGTGCAAAGCCGCGCGTCACCACAGCCTCCTCGATCCATTTGACGACATCGTAGCTAGTGCCCCGTGAGTCGTCGCCCGAGTCATGGTCGAGGCTGATGTCCGTGTGACGCTGCCTTGTTCCAATAACGCAATCGTCTCCTTCGACCAATAAACCCGCACTCAAACAATAGGAGTATCGCGCATATCGTCGAGGTAGAGTTTCTTTTTAAGAAACTGATGAAGCCTCGTTAAACAAATTCAGCATGGTTTGGAGTTTTTCTTCTAAATCAAGCCACCCTACCCAGACGTTTGCATCATTATACATTTTTATAAATGATTCTTTTCCCCCAACGTCCACACCTCCACGCCTATGGTTGCAGCACCACCATGGGTTCTCTTTTAGCGGAGCAGATTTATAATGATCATTAAATAATTCGGCAATTTTTATAATGGTTTCGGTTTTCGACTGAAATTTTTGATGATAGTAAAATCCGAAGCAATAATTTCTAGGTATAAATTCAAAACATATTTTTAATTTTTGATTCTCCATTTCTGCATGCCAAAAATTGATTTTCGAATAAGTATCGCCCAAATCGGACGAGCATTCCCAGCTCAATCCGGAACCTTTTGCTATCTTCTCCAACACGGGATGCAACTTTGTTTCGATGACAGCCTTTCTTATGCTGTGCCAAGAATCGCGTAACAAAAAATACGCATTCAGGTTTTCTTCGGATTTGATCACATTATCGCTTATTTCTTTTTGGTTTTCTGTATCCATATCTTGATTTGTCAATTGTTTCAAGTGGTTGATGTATTGAATGATAGTTTCTCGAACCAAAGGATGCCTAACGGAAAACCCTATACATTTCTCCAACCATTCAATAATAATTTTTTCGTATGAAATAGAAGTATAATTGACTCCTTTTCCGCTCTGATCCGAGGCATCGTGACCAAAAAGCGTAAGATAAAACATTTTGTAATTTTTAGCACCATATCTATTTTTAGCAAATGATTCATAACGTTTTAATTGTTCTTGCTGGTCGTCTGCATAAATTTTATTTTCGATAATCAATGCCGATTTCTGGCCGTCCTCCTCAATCAAGACATCTAGTTGTCCTTCACTCGTCACGTATTCAGTGTAAACGCGGGCGTTTTTACAATTAAAATTCTTTGCGCCCATCATATCCACAAAGCATTCAAGGAATTTTGTTTTTAACCCGTGACTGCCACACGGATCTAAGAATTCAGCAATGATCGCAGAATGTGTTTTTTCATAATGATTAACGCCGCAAACGCGAAACATATTAAAGCGTCCCCCAGTGGCATCGAGGATGTCGTTGTTTTTTTTGTTGAGAAGCGAGACCTGCTCGAGAAGATGCCGAATGCGTTGGATATTTTTCATGAGGGATAAATCAAAGACTCAAGGAAAGGATAGGAACGAAGTGACACATAAATTGTGCTTTAGGTAAAGTCCTAAGTTGCTGTTTGTTTGGAGGATTCTGTGAAATTAGGTTAATCGATTCATGGGTAAAAGACTCTCTATCGCCGCACAATCCCACTCGTTGCGTGTTTCGTGCTCATCAAAGACCCAGTTGGCGGTTTTTGGGAGGTGAAATGCCTTGGCGGCAACCTTGGCAGCTGCGGAGTATGGCGCCCAATCGTCGCCGTGATAGATGGTGAAGGTTTTGCCAACTTTGGTGACCCGGCCTCTTGGGAATCCGTAGGGATGCAACGCCAGCTCCTCCGCAGATGATTTTGTTAGTTTATATTTTGCTGCAAGCCAGGGGGCGATGATTTGCTCCCAGAACGCACTGTGATCCTCGATTTTTGAGTCTTTGCCAAAAGGATAGGCGAACAGATTCCAACCTTCCCCTTCCCTGATGACATACCAGATGCCTTCGGATGCCCGCTTCGCGCCAGTCGGCGCACAATCCGAGAAAGTCACAATGCCAGGCTGTTCTTTCACGTAAATGCGAATGCCGCCGATACGCAGCAGCGTGACGCTGGGTTTCTTCGGATGCAGCTTGCTTGATAATGGAGGGACGATCTCTGTGTCGTCCGATTTGGACAACGAACGCGTTTTGTTATTCGTGGACGGGCCAAAGCCCGTCCCATTGCATCGGGGCGAACTTCTGACGCCTTTGTTAATATTCCGCTTCATGGATTTTGTCTTATCCGTGTCGTCTTGATGCCAAATGCTCTTATATATAATCCGACGACCGAGTCTGAGCGGTGTGGATCAAATGTTTTTTGGATAAAAGTCTTTCTACATCCATACAATCCACCCAATGGCGAGTTTGGTGCTTATCGAAAACCCATTTGGCCGCTTTTGGGAGGTGAAACGCCTCTGCAACCTTGGTGGGCGCTGGGAATGAGGCCCAATCCTCGCTATGGTAAACGACCATGCTTTTCCCTACCTTGCTGACACGGCCTCGTGGGACTCCGTAGGGACTATCCATCAACACATTGGCCGCCGATCTCGGCAGTTTGTATTTTTCCACTAGCCAAGGCGCGATGATTTGCTTCCAGAAAGTGCTGTGATCCACAATTTTCGACCCGTCGGTGAAAGGATAGGCAAACAGTTTCCAGCATTCGACTTCGGTTATGGCATACCAAATGCCTTCGGACGCCATGCCCGTGTCGACTGGCGCATGATCTGAAACAGTCACAAGGCCTGGCCGTTCAGTCATGTAAACGCGGGTGTTGTCAATATCCACCAGCTTGGCGGCGAGTTTAATTTCTTGAGGTTTGCCTCGCGATGGAGGGACGACCTCTGTGTCGTCCGGTGTGGGTCGTGAAGGTATTTTGATATTCTCGGAAGGAACAGAGCCAGTCCCGCCATTGGCGCATGCGTTATTCGGACGCGGGTCAGATTGATTTTTGTCGGATGTGTTCATATTTGTAATATTTTTTTGATAAAATGCATGAGAATGAACGCCGCGAGCGACGCCCCCACGGGGTTTCCGGTGATTATCAGTGTCATCCGTGGTCAATCACGGACATTGTTGTTTCTTTTCCTCGGCTGATCCAAGCGCGGTGGTTTTCACAAAATGCTGACGACGGACAATAAGCTCGGCCCGGAGGTAGTTGATTTTTAAAATGTCCGGGAAACTCCAAAGCGCGCGCTCGTGAAGCACATGTATCGCAAAAGAGATATAATGCCCGTTTAATTTGCCTTCAAATACGGGGTCGCTATTCCAATTCAACTCATCGTTGAAATATATATTGTCCTCAAGTGTCCAGGTTCGACAGCGAATAGTTAACTCGTTTTCTGGAAGGAATTCTGACAATACACGCTCAACACCGGTGTCCAACACCTCCAACTCGCCGTTTTCGTTGGCTTCCAGGATGAATGGCGTTACTTTGGCATCCATTTCGAAATCTTGCAGGAACGCATCCTTGGTTTCGATGCGTTTTTGAAATTCGGCCAGCAGTGGCTTTGCCTCGTCACGAAGTTTCTCGAAGCATTCGATCATGCGCCTGTCCAAAGCCAGCAGTTTTTCGATATTTTCCTGTGTCCACTCGAAGGAGGCATTGAGTTTTAACTGGCGCGCAAGTAAAAGCGCCCTGAGTTTATCGCCACTATGACATCCTATTAAGGAAATCTTTCTTTCCAACTGTTCGAGTGTGCAGGCATGCAGTTCATCGCGAATTTTTGACGAATCGTCGGGTTTGTTATTATCACTATTGTTCATGTTAATTGTTATTTTTGTATTATATCCATTGCATGCGAAAGACTCTTTGCGCGCGTTCATGCAACGCGGGCGGGCTCGAGGGCGCACGCGAGGTGCGCCCCCACAGTTTTAATGTAACATTGCGGGCGTGGTCGGGAGTGAAACGTGATGCGTCATGAAATCTGCCAGACCGCACTTCAATTGTCCGAGCATTTTTTCCATGCAGTCGGCGAGGAGGTGGACGTCGCAGCGGGCGTCGTGACGGTGGAGGCCGGTCGGGGCCGATATTTTCAAACGCGAGATGAGCGCGTCGAGAGTGTGCGAGCCGCCGGGCCAGAGGGTGCGGGAGAGGTCGAGCGTGTCGATGCAGGGGATTTCGCGGCCGTGCATATTGTGTCGCGCGCAGGCTTCCGAGAGAAAACGAGTATCGAACTTTTTGCCGTTGTGCGCGACGAGCGTCGAGTCGTGGCCGGCAAAGCGGGCGAAGGCTTGCAGCGCCACGTCGGGCGGGGGCGCGGAGCGCACCAGGGCGTTTGTTACCCCGGTGATTTTTGTTATGTGCCACGGTATCGGCTTTGTGGTTTTGACGAATGTGGAAAAGGTTTCGTCGCGCATGACTTTTCCGTCACGCATGCGCACGGCGGCGATTTGCGTGATTTCATGATAATACGGCGAAAAGCCCGTGGTCTCTATATCGAATATAACGAGGTTCATGATGTGTTTTATTGAAATTTATTTAACCGCTAATGAACGCGAGGGGGCGCGAAGAAATAGTGCTTGGGAGGAAATGAAGAGGCCGGAGATTTTTAACCGCAGATGGACACAGATGTGCGCAGATGCGGAAAGAAAATGGATTTTGTGGTTTGATGGTTTGAATATCTGTGTGTATCTGCGTTTATCTGCGGTTGAAATTTGCATGGTCTGTTTTTTAGAAGACGATTTTTTAACCGCTAATGAATGCGAAGGGACGTGAAGAAATAGTGCTTGGGAGGAAATGAAGAGGCCGGAGATTTTTAACCGCAGATGGACGCAGATGCGCGCAGATACGGAAAGAAAATGGATTCTGTGGTTTGATGGTTTGAATATTTGTGTGTATCTGCGTTCATCTGCGGTTGAAATTGGTTGGTTGGGATGGACGCACTTTATTCCTTGAGGGTGGACAATGGTTGCCCATGGTGGCGTGATATTTTAAAAATCATGAAAAAATTATCCAAACGCGTTTCAGGAGCCCCGGTCGCGCAGGGCGGCAAGAAGGCGGCGGGCACCGTTCGCACCGTCGCTTCGCGTCCCGTGCTGGTTCGCATGCAGAAAATCCACGCAATGCTTGCGGAGGGGAAATATCCCAACGCCGTTACGCTTGCCAAGCAGCTCGAAGTTGACCCGAAGACAATCCGGCGGGACATGGAATATATGCGCGACCAGATGGATTATCCGATTGAATACGACGAGTCGCGGCGCGGGTTTTATTATTCGGGGGCCGTGACCAATTTTCCGCTCATGAAGGCCACGGAGGGCGAGTTGCTGGCATTGCTGGTGGCGCGGCAGGCGTTGCAGGCCTACGAGGGCACGCCTTATGCGCAGGTGCTCGAAAAGGCGTTCGGCAAACTTGCCTCGATGCTTGGCGACGAGGTTTCCGTCGCGGCGTCGGATTTGACGGACGCGGTTTCCTTTCGCTCGGAGGGTGTCGGCATTTTGGACGCGGCTTTGTATGCAAGCGTCAGCAAGGCCGTGCTGGAGCGGCGCGAGGCGGAGTTCGATTATACAAAGCCCGACCATGACACGGAACGGCGGCGCGTGCAGCCGTATCATCTGGCGTGGATGAATCGCGAGAGTTACCTGATCGCGCACGATCTCGACCGGGGGGCGTTGCGCATGTTCAAGCTGGCGCGCATGGCCGATTTCAAGGTCGCGCGGCACAGGTTCGCGCGCGATCCCGATTTCAGCCCGGAGAAATTTTTCCACGACAGTTTCGGCCTTATGGGGGGAGAGGGCGCGGGCGGGGTGAAGCGCGTGCGCGTTTGGTTCAGCAGCTACGGCGCGCAACTGGCCAGGGAGCGTGTTTGGCACAAGTCGCAAAAGCTGCGCGAACTGCCCGGCGGCGAATTGGAGATGGAGCTGCGGGTGGGCAATCTCGATGAAATCAAGCGCTGGGTGCTGCGGTATTGCGGCGAGGCGCGGGCGCTCGAACCGCCGGAATTGGTCAAGGCCGTCCGCGATGACGCAAGACGCATCGCAAAGGCGCACAGCGGGACAAGAGTAAATGGTGTAGAGTGAAAGGCCGGAGCGATAAAGCGGTGCCTGAATTTGAGTCCTAAGACCTTACTTGAAGCGGCTGAAGTCGGGTTTGCGTTTTTCGGCGAAGGCGGAGAGCGCCTCTTTTGCCTCGGGGGAGGTGAGGCGGCGCAGGAAGACTTCGGTTTCGCGCGCAATGGCGTCGGTGATGGCGGGCTGGTGCGCTTTTTTCAACAGGGCTTTGGCGTCGCGCACGGCGGAGGCGGGTTGCGCGGCGAGTTTTGCGCAGCGCGCGAGGGCGAATTCCATCACGCCGCCTTCGGTGACCATGTCGTTGATGAGACCGAGCGTCAGCGCTTTTTCCGCGGTCAGGGGCTCGCCGAGCAGGATCAGCTCGGACGCTTTTGCGCTTCCGATGCGTTGCGCCAGCAGGTGGCTCGATCCGGCCTCGGGGCTCAGTCCCAGACTCGTGAAGGGCAGGATGAAGCGGGCGTTGGGCGCGGCGTAAACCAGATCGCAATGCAGCAGGAGCGTGGTGCCGATGCCGACCGCGAATCCCTCGACCGCGGCCACGAGCGGTTTTGCAAGGCCGGCGAGACATTCGAAAAATTTGAAGACGGGCGCGTCGTTTTTGGCGGGCGGGTTTTGCAGGAAATCGCCGAGGTCGTTGCCGGCGGTGAAATTGCCGCCTGCGCCGCCGAGCAGCATCACGCGGACGTCGGGGTTTTGTTCGCCGTCGAGCAGGGCGCGTGTGATCGCCGAATACATTTCGGAGGTGAGGGCGTTTTTCTTTTCGGGCCTCGTTATTAGAATTTGCAGGACGCCTTGGTCCAGGCTGGTGGCGATGTTGTTGTCCATGTGGCGCAGTCTGAGAAAAGGCTGAAGGACTGAAAGACTGAAAAACTGAAGGGCTGAAACAAACCAGTAATCCCCATGTTTTGCGCTGGTTCCGGCTTCAGCTTTTCAGCCCTTCAGTCTTTCAGTCTTTTTCCTCACTCGTGGCGGAGGGCGTCGATGGGGTCGAGTTTGGCGGCGCGGCGGGCGGGGGTGAAGCCGAAGAGGATTCCCACGGCGGCGCTGAAGACGACGGCGATGATGTTGATTTGGGCGTTGAAGGTGACGGGGACGTTGATGAGCGCGCCGAGTCCGTAGCAGAGCGCGATGGCGAGGGCGATGCCGAGGAGTCCGCCGATGCACGAGATGGTTGTCGCCTCGACGAGGAATTGGAGCAGGACTTCGCGGGCGCGCGCGCCGATGGCGAGGCGGATGCCGATTTCGCGGGTGCGCTCGGTCACGGAAACGAGCATGATGTTCATGATGCCGATGCCGCCGACGAGGAGCGAGACGCCGGCGACGGCGGCGAGGAGCATGGTCATCATGCGCGTGGAGGAGCTGAGGGTTTCGGCGATTTGGCGGGTGTCGAAGACATTAAAATTGTTGTCCTGGTTGGACTGGAGGTTGCGGCGCTGGCGCATGAGGGCGGTGATTTCGGTGATCATGCGGTCGCTGCTGGCGCCGTCTTGCGCGGAGATGCTGATCATGGTGATGTCGTGCGCGCCGGTGTGGCCGGTGAGGCGGCGCTGGAGCGTGGTGAGGGGGACGATGATGGTGTCGTCCTGGTCGCCCATGCCCATCTGGCCTTTGGCGGCGAGCAGGCCGATGACCGTGCAGGAGGCGTTGCCGACGCGAATTTTTTGTCCGATGGGGCTGGCCGTGCCGAAGAGTTCCTTGCGGACGGTGTTGCCGATGACGCAGACGGCGGCGCCTTCGCGGTAGTCGGATTCGTCGAAGAGGCGGCCTTCGGCGAGCGTCCATTTGTTGATGCTGAAATAGGATTCGGTGGTGCCGGTGACGCTGGTGGCGCGCGCGTTTTGGAGGTAGGCGGTGCTCATGGAGGAGCCGCGCACGGGGGCGATGGAGGCGATGCCGGGGATTTGCTCGGAGATGGCGTTGACGTCGCCCTCGGTGAAGTTGGGGATGTTGGGCTGGCGGGGGCCGAAGCCGGCGCCGGGGCGGAGCATGAGGAGGTTGCTGCCGAGGCTGGAGATTTGGTTTTCAACGGCCTTGGTGGTGCCTTCGCCGAGCGTGACCATGGTGATGACGGCGGCGACGCCGATGATGATGCCGAGCATGGTGAGGAAGGCGCGCGTGACGTTGCGGCGGATTTCGCGGAGCGCGATGTGCAGGGCGTTGAGAGTTGTGGAGATCATGGTGTGGGAATTTTCGATTTTGGATTCTCGATTTTGGATTGGGAGCTTCCGCTCCGTTTTTGCTTTCGGTGTCGCGCGGTAGCGCGCAATCGAAAATCGAGAATCCAAAATCGAAAATTATCTGAAATGTGGTGAGTGGCTTCGAGGGCGTGTGAAATGTGATTTTACAGGCGGTTTGTGTCCGACTCGATCAGGCCGTCCTTGATGCGGACGATGCGCTTGGCGTAGGCGGCGACGTCGTCCTCGTGGGTGACCATGATGATCGTGATGCCGCGCTCGGCGTTGAGGCGCGCGAGGAGTTTCATGATGTCAACGGTCGTGGTGGTATCGAGGTTGCCGGTGGGCTCGTCGGCGAAGAGCGTGCTGGGTTCGGTGACGATGGCGCGGGCGATGGCGACGCGTTGTTGCTGGCCGCCGGAGAGTTCGGCGGGGGTGTTGCGGAGTTTGTCGGCGAGGCCGACGGAGTCGATGGCGGCGAGCGCTTTTTCGTGGCGTTCGCGTCGGGAGAGTCCGCGGTAGAGGAGCGGGAGTTCGACGTTTTCGACGGTGCTGGTGCGGGCGAGGAGGTTGAATCCCTGGAAGATGAAGCCGAGGGCGTGACGGCGCAGGAGTGAGCGTTGGTCGGCGGTGAGGGTTTCGACGGCGATGTCCTCGTAGCGGTAGCTGCCGCTGGTGGGCGTGTCGAGGCAGCCGAGTGTGTTCATGAGCGTGGATTTGCCGGAGCCGCTGTGTCCCATGATGGCGACGAACTCCCCGCGCTGGATGGCGAGGTCGATGCCGCGCAGGGCCTGAAATGCGGCCGCGCCCGTGCCGTAGGTTTTCGTGAGCTGGCGGAGTCTGATTAGTGGAGAAGGCATTGTGTGTCGGATGCTACGAGTTGCTTGATGCGATAAATGCAGGGAGCGGTGGTGGAAGAGGCCAGGCGACCAGAGGCCAGAGGGCCAGGGAGTCGGAGTGGAGATGTGTTCTCTGCGGTATGTATTCTGGCTTTCTGGCCTCTGGTCTTCTGGCCTCTGGTTTTCTATCTGGCGTTTGTGATTATTTGCATGCCTTCGGCGAGGGCGTCGCCGGAGACTTCGGTGTGGCGACTGTCGGAGATGCCGACTTTCACCGTGACGGGTTGCGGGTGGCCGTCCTTGAGGATGTGGATGCGGGCGGTGCCGTTGGCGGATTTTTCGGATGCGTCGCCGTTGGCGGCGGGGCGGGCGGTTTGGCGGCGCGGGGGGCCGGGCATGATGCTTTGGACAAAGGATTTTGATTGTTTGCCGGCGCCGGGGGGCGCGAGGGTTGACGGGTCGAAGCGGAAGGCGGCGACGGGAACGAGGAAAACATTTTTGGCCTCGGCAACGCTGATGTCGGCAGTGGCGGTCATGCCGGGGCGAAGGCTGAGGTCGTTGTTGCTGACCTCGAGCTCGGTTTCGTAGGTGACGACGTTGTTGGTGACGGCGGAGCCGTAGGCGACTTTGGTGACGCTGGCGGTGTAGGTGCGGTTGGGCCAGGCGTCCACGGTGAATGTGGCTTTTTGTCCGGCGGCGACGCGGCCGATGTCGGCTTCGGCGATGGTGACCTTGAGTTTCATGTGCTCGAGGTTTTCGGCGATGACGAAGAGCTCGGGCGCGGTGAAACTGGCGGCGACGGTTTGGCCGGGCTCGATGGAGCGGGTGAGGATGATGCCGTCGATGGGCGACTTGATGATGGCCTTGGAGAGGTCGGTTTCGTTGATGTCGAGCTGGGCCTGGGCTTGCGCGATGGAGGCCTTGGCGGCGAGGACGTTGGCGGCGGCGCGGTCGGCGGCGGCGACGGCGGTGTCCATGTCGGCGCGCGAGGGGATGCGTCCGTTGCTCACGCGCTGGAGCTCCTGCTGGCGGGCGAGCGCGGCCTGGGCCTCCTTGAGCGTGGCTTCGTTTTGGGCGAGCGCGGCCTTGGCGGAGGCGAGGCTGGCGCGGCTGGACTCGGTTTGCTGGGAGAGTTTGGTGGTGTCGAGTTTGAGGAGGGGCTGGCCCTTGGTGACGCGGTCGTTGGTTTCAACGTAAACTTCGAGGACTGTGCCGGAGAGTTCGGAGCCGACGGTGACTTCGTTGGTGGGTTCGAGGTTGCCGGTGGCGGTGATGTCGAGCGCGAGGTTGCCGCGGCGGAGCGTCTCGGTGATGAAGGGCGGCTCCTCGGCGGCGGCGCGTTTTTGCACGGAGCCGCGATACCAGATGACGGCGGCGACGACTGCGGCGAGCAAGGCGATGACGACGATGATCCAGGTGCGGCGCGAGCCCTTGCCTTCCTTTTGGATGATGGCGGAGAGGTTGCCGGTGGCGGACGGGTTTTCGTTGGCGTTGGATTTCATGATAAATGTGTAATGAGATTTGGCGTGATCAGACTGATAAAATGGGAGGCGGTCGGTTTTAGTTTACGTTGCCCCAGCCGCCGCCGAGGGCCTTGTAGAGTTGAATTTGGGCGTTGGTGTAATCGGCGGTGGCGGAGACTTGCTGTTCTTGAATGGAGAGCTCGGTGCGCTGCGCGTCGAGGAGTGTGGTGATGTCAACGTGTCCGGCCTCGTATTGGATCGCGGCGAGCTCGGCGGCCTCGCGGGCTGCGGCGTTGGCGCGGTCGAGAATGGTGATGCGCTCGGTGGTGCGCTGGATCGAGACGAGCGCGTTTTCAACGTCGGTGAGCGCGGTGAGCACGGCGCTCTCGTAGGCGATGAGCGACTGCTTTGTGAGCTCGTTTTGGATGGCGATGTTTTGCTTGATGCGCCCGCCGGCGAAGATGGGCGCGGTGAGGCTGCCGAGCGCGCTGGCGACGGTGGTGGAGGGATCAAAGAGATCGCCTGCCCTGAGAGATTCGAGGCTGAGCGCGCCGGTGAGTTTGAGCGAGGGAAGGCGGTCGCGCTCGGCGGCTTTCAGGCGGGCGACGGCGGCGGCGAAGGCGTATTCGGCGGCGCGGATGTCGGGACGCTGGCGGAGCGTGTCGGCGGGAATGGCGACGGCGGGTGTATCCGATTTTGGGATACGCGAGGCGCGGGCGCCGGCTTTTGGCATGGCCGAGCCGGCCATGCGACCCGACCCCACGGGCGAGTCGCCCGTGCCACCCAACCCGGAGAGGAGCGTGTCGAGCGCGCCGGGGGCGAGGCCGGAGAGGAGCGTGAGCTGGTTGCGGGCTTGCGCGATGTTTTGCCGGAGCGAGGGAATGGAGGCGCGGGCTTGCTCGAGCGTGCTTACGGCTTGCTGGAGCTCGAGCGCGGAGGCGTCGCCGGACTGGGCTCGCCATTGCGTGATTTGCGTGGTCTCGGCGCGGGTGCGCAGGCTTTCCTCGACGACGGCGAGCTGGGCTTCGGAGGAGCGGAGCGAGACGTAGGCGGTGGCGACCTCGGCGGCGAGGGAGACTTGCGCGGCGTGAAAGTTTTGCCCGGTTTGCGCGAGGTCGGCGTCGGCGGCCTTGAGCGACTGGCGGTTTTTGCCAAAGAGATCGATTTCCCATGAGGCGTCGAGCGAGGCGGAATAACTTTCGCCGCTGGTCGTGGTGCGCGGGCTCGTGGTGTGGTCCTTGGTGCGCGAGGTGCGCGCGTCGGCGCCGGCGGAGATCGAGGGAAGGAGATCGGATTTCGTGACGCCGCGGGTGGCGCGCGACTGCTCGATCTTGGAAAGCGCGGTGCGAATGTCGGGGCTGGTTTGGAGCGCGCCGTTGATGAGCTGCGTGAGGACGGGGTCGTCGTAGCGCGTCCACCAGGCGGACAAATTGTCCGCGGCACTTGTCTGCGCGGGCCGGGTCGCGCTTGCCTCCGAGGTGTTTTGCCAGGTTTCCGGAACGGCGACAGTGGAGTCACTGAGAGAGCGAGGGCCGGATGGCGTGGCGCAGGAGGCGAGCAGGAGCAGCGAGGCAGCGGCGGTGCCGCGGGTTAAAATGAAAAGTGTCGTGTGTTTTTGTTGGGCGCACATGGCGTAAATCGCGTTGAGTGTGCGCAGAGATTACACTAACGAACCTTTAGGGATTATTAAGGAGCGCGCTTTTTTTGAAATCGGAGCTTAATTTTCAATTTTTGAAAACGCGAAGCTCGCGCCGCCGCAATGGCGGGCGGCAAAACGCACGCGCGAGCCAACCCAGGCGGGTGCGCGCCTTATTCAGTAATCGGACCGTGACTGCCGCTCCAGTTGAGTTTTTTGCGCACCACGGAAAAGTGCGCGTAATCGGCGTGCTGCACAAGCGGCAGTCGCATGGGCGCGAGCGTGATTTCGAAGGGCTTGCTCTCGCAGAGGATCGGGTTCTGGCGTCCGTCGGCGGCGACGAGAAGCCTGGCCTGCGGGTCGCGGTTGCGTATGCGCAAGCGCACGTCGTCGCGAAAAATGATCGATCGATTGGACAACGTGTGCGGGCAGATGGGCGTCATGGCGATGACGGCGGCATCGGGGTGAATGAGCGGCCCTCCGGCGGAAAGATTGTAGGCGGTCGAGCCGGTGGGTGTGGACACGATCAGGCCGTCGCTAAAATAATCGGTGACGAGCTGGTCGTCCGCATAAACTTCGAGGCGCACGAGCCGCGAATTGCGCTCGTCCTTGATCACTATGTCGTTCAGCGCCGTGAGCGTGAGCGGGGTATCGTCGCAGTCGATGCGGCACTGGATGAGCGAGCGGTGGGATATTTGAAATTTACCCGCAAGGATTTCCTGAAATTGCCGCGGGGCCTCGTCGGCGGAAAGTGTGGTGAGAAAACCAAGGTATCCGCGATTGACGCCGATGATGGGGATTTGCCCGCGGGCGGCGTCGGCGGCAATGCCGAGCAGCGTGCCATCGCCGCCAATCACGCAACACGCGTCGCAGTCGGCCAAAAAATTCTGGGGAACGGGAAACTGGTCCGTCGAGCGCACGGTGACGCCGAGAGTGTCGGCGGTGGCAAGCAGGCTTTGCGCGAGGTCGGCGGCGCCTGTTTTCCGGGCGTTGACGACGAGTGCGAGTGAACGGATTGCTGCTGGCATGATGGGCGGAATCAAACCGTTTGCGCACGTCGTTGCAAACGCCAAACATGCGTTTCCCTTCGCGATATTTTGTTTTCTTTGCGGGACAAACGCGGCGCGATTCGTCAACCTGCCCGTTTTCAAACCATGCCCGCAGCAAGCAACAACATTCCCGGCAACACCGCAAACGACGCCCCTGCGCGCTCAGTCGCGCGGGATTTCGCAACGGTATTCGCGCTGCTCAAACCGCAGATGGCGCGTCTCGACGCCTTTCTGCGCGAACAAATGACGGGCTTCGAACCCGAGATTCGTCCGATGGCGGAATACTGCATCGACACCTCGGGCAAACGCATCCGCCCCGCGCTTGTTTTTCTGGGCGGCTGGACGGGCGCCGCCGAAAACGCGCCGCAAGAGCTGATTCGCGCCGCCGCCGTTGTCGAGCTCGTGCACCTGGCCACGCTCGTTCACGACGACATCATGGACGGCGCCGAGCTGCGCCGCAACCGCCGCACCGCCGCGCGCGAATACGGCGCTGAAGCCGCCGTGCTCCTCGGCGACGCCCTTCTCGCGCACGCCGTGCACATCGCCGCCCAGTTCCCCACCACCGAAGTCTGCGCCGAAGTCTCCAACGCCACGCGCAGGGTCTGCGCCGGCGAAATCATCCAGACCATGCGGCGCGGCACGCTCGAAATCACACTCGAGGACTACCAACGCATCATCGACCTGAAAACCGCCGAGCTCTTCCGCGTGTCCTGCTACCTCGGCGGACGCCTCGCCGGCCATCCCCTGCCCTACTGCCTGGCCGCCGCCGAATTCGGACGCCGCCTCGGCGTGGCATATCAAATCTACGACGACCTGGCCGATTTCTTCGGCGACGAAAAACGAATTGGAAAAACGCTTGGCACCGACCTTGCCAGCGGAAAAATCACCCTGCCGCTCATCGAGCTTTTCAATCGCCTGCCCTCCGATGCCGACCGCGCCGCGCTCACCGACGAAATCCTAAGGCGCGCCGTCCCCCGCCCCGACCTCCGTATCCAGCAAATGAATACACTCGGAGTGTTCGAGGCGGTTTCGGACGCGATCCACGCCGAGCTTCGCGCCGCCGAGGCCGTCCTCGCCCCGCACGCGACGCTTCCGCCCGCGCCGTTGCTCCTGCGCCTGCGCGGGGTGCTGCACGACCAGGTGCTGACGTTGAAAAAGGGCGAGTAAGATAACACGGACTCTCGTCCGAAGATTCGTATTCGAGAATCAAATACTCAAACGAAGAGCGTGTTGTCCGTCACGGGGCGGCCGACAAAAAATCGCGCACCGTTTCGAGCACGCCGGCCTTGGGAATTTCCTGCTCCGTGCGCGTGCCCATGTCGCGGATTTTCACCACGCCCTTGGCCAGCTCGTCGCTGCCATAAATGAGCGCCAGTTTCGCGCCGGATTCCGCCGCCGCCTTGAATTGTTTGCCGAAGGCCATTTCGCGCATGGGATAATCAACGCGGAAACCCGCGGCGCGAATCGCGTTAATGTCGGCAAACGCGGCAAGGCGTTCCTGCTCGCCGCCAATGATCGCATACACATCGGGCGCCTGCACGAACTTCGGCATCAGCCCGCGCTGTTCGAGAAGAAGTCCGAATGTCATGTCGCCGATCGCAAAACCGATCGCGGGCATGTCCGCGTAACCTAGCTTGCCAACAAGATTGTCGTAACGCCCGCCGCCCGCAAGCGCGCGAAGCTCGCCCTTGCGATCAAACGCCTCAAACACAAAACCGGTGTAGTAGGCGAGGCCGCGAACAACACCGAGATCGACCGAGATATATTTCTCCAAGCCCATCGCGGCGAGATTGCCCAGAAGCTTTTTCCAGTCCGCAAGCCGCGCGCCGAGCTTGGCGGCGGTCGCCGAGTAAGGGGCGAGCGCGGACTCGAGCGCGTCGAGCGATTTGATTTTCAAAAACGCGAGCACCTTTTCCTTGAGCGCCGCGTCCAACGGCGCGCCGAATTGATCCGCGTAGCCCTTGAAAGCATCGTCGCCAGCCTTCTCGTATTTATCGACCGCGCCGAGCACCGCGCGCGAACGCGCCTCGTCAAGCCCGAGCGCCTCGAGATAATAGAACCAAAGATCGCGATCGCTGAGGCGCACGTAGAAATCCCGCTCCGTCAGCCCGAAGCCGCGGAGACATTGCGTGAGAAGCGCGATCAACTCGGTTTCCGCCTCGACACCGGGCTCGCCGAAAATGTCGGCGTTAAATTGAAAGAAGCAGCGCCCCCTGCCCTTTTGCATGCGCTCGTAACGATAAAACTCGGCGATGCTAAACCACTTGACCGGACGCTTGAGCGTGGCCGCCTTGTCGCCGACGAGCCGGCAGACGGTGGGCGTCATCTCGGGGCGAAGCGCAACCTCGCGGCCACCCTTGTCGGTGAAATTAAAAAGCTGCGACTCGATTTCCTCGCCGGATTTCGTCTTGTAGAGATCGAGCGGCTCCAGCACGGGCGCGTCGTATTCGAGAAAGCCGAACGCGTTTGCAGTATGCCTCCAGACGCGAAAAATATGATTCCTGCGCGCAAGGGCGTCGGGATAAAACTCGCGAAAACCGGGAAGTGTCTGGAATGTTGCCATGTTAATAATCGTGATGCGAAAACCCAAGACGCTGAAAAATGCGGACGGCGGGCGCGATGAAAAAATGCGCGCAAATCGTCCTTGTCAGTCGTGGAAAGACCCCGCTTTATTTGCGCGCTTGGCAACGGACGCTTAGCTCAGTTGGTTAGAGCATCTCGTTTACACCGAGAGGGTCGGGGGTTCGAGTCCCTCAGCGTCCACCATGTTCTCAGTGAGGATCAATCCCCATAGAGAATCTAATAAGGTTTGACTATAGTTCATGATGGGTAAAAACAGCCAAAATGACAACCAAACAGCAACCAAAAGGGCAACCAGAAAGCAACCAAGAGGCACTGGCAAAGAGGAAATGGGAACCGCCGCGGGGCATTAGATATTCCTTTCGCAAGGACAGACCGAAAAAACCGTTCTATTTGCACTGGCGTGACAAGGATACGGGCAAGCGCGAGGCGACTGGATTCGCCGACAAAAAGGCCCGCGAACTAAAGGCGAAAGAACTCGCCTTGATGATGGAGAAACATGGTGAGGAGGTGCTTTCGTTCGATCCGACGAAGTGGCGCAAATTCCTCGAATTTGAAAAAATCGTCGGCGCGGGCACTGATCCGGTAGTAGTCGCCCACGAGTGGCGCAAAAGCCAACAGGGGGAGCCCAAGGTGATCGGCAAAAAAGTGAGTGAGGCGGTCATTGAATATTTGCGCTTGCGCGATCTTGAAAAGTGTTGGAGTGCGGATACGCGCCGCCACGTTGGCAAACAGCTCGACCGGTTCATGCGCAAGTTCGGCGCGGTGCGTTTGCACGAAATCGACAAGGATCAGGTGCGCGATTGGCTGTATGCCTTGACCGATGACGACGGAAACGCGCTCGGACCTCATGCGATCAATGATCATCGAAAAACCGTCCGGATGTTTTTCCAATATGCGCTGAATGAACGCTGGGGTGCCCTCGACAATCCGTGCGCAAACATCAAGGCGCCGCGCGCCGAGGACAAGGATCCCGTCGTAATCCCGTTGCGTGACGCATGGGAATTTTTCCGCGCCAACTGCGACCAGCGCGTGACGGCACGCGTGGCGATGGAGGCTTTCGGCGGCATCCGCTACACGACGGCGGGGTTGCTTGAAAAGGACGCGGTGAACACCGAGACGAAGGGTATTCGCATGAAGGCGGCAATCCACAAAAGTGGCAAAAAGGACGGGCGTTCGCGATACAGGCAGGGACACCCGGATAATCTTTGGGCGTGGATCACTCATGCGCCGGAGGCGACGTGGAAAATGAACGCTCACGATTATCGCGAGGAAAAGCGATACGCGTATATTACTGCGAAATTGCGCCCGGCGGCAAACACGTCGGCTGCCGACGGAAAGAAGATCACCGCGCTGCGCAACATCTGGAGACACTCGTTCGTAAGTTATCACTTGGCTGCGTTCCGCAATGTCCCCCTCACCCAATATCTGGCGCAACATTCCAATCCGCAGATTACGGAAGAATACGAGGGAGTGGCCGAGCACGAGGATGCGCTGCGGTATTTTATGATTTCTCCGGAAACGGTGAAATTGTCATGGAAAGAATTTTTAGCGTTGCCGCTGGCAGATGAGCAAAAATCGGAGGCGCAGCCAAAATCCACGAAGAGTAAGATTTCGCGACGCAATGCGACTGCGGGATAATCGCGTCCCGCGCAGAAGTTCGCGTTGCATTCGGGAGTGATGGCTCACACGATGTAACATCTGTTACATTACGCGTCCTTCGCATAGTTAAAACACTCTGGCACTCGATCATATTTTCATTAGATACATTCAAATGAAATCCGCGTCAGCAACTGATCACACAAACGTCCGTGGTGACATACTAAAGAATCTCGGGATCATTTATCAAAAACTCACAAGGCCCGCGGATCAAAAACGGCTGAACGTCCTCATTGACTATCACAAAGGTGAGTTGACCGCCGAGCAAGTGGCGAAAAAACATGGGGTCTCGCGAAGATCGGTTTTCCGCTACGAATCGAGGCGCAAGGGCGTGAAAAAAATAAAGGGGGCGCGAGCTTTTGGGAGAGCATCTTTTCATAAATCGCCCCACTTTGACGTGGAGATAAAGCAACGACTGGTCACGGAGATGCGGTGGGGAGGTTTGAAGACTGCAAAGAGTGCTCGTGCTTGGCTCAAAAAACTAGGATTTCCCAAAGGGAAATGCTCCGAGCAATGCATCTATGCCGTGATTCGAAGCGCACGAAAAGTGGCGATGCAAGAAGACCGCGAAGGCATTCCCCGTTTCAGGCGAAAAGCATCGTGGGAAAAATAGCTCACACACTACAAACTACCGTTCAGCTTAGCTTAGCGTTCCGGCTCGTGTGGCACATCCATGTCGCGCGATGGACGATTTTCAATATAAAGTTCCCAGTATCTGTCGAAGGTTAAGTCCTTGTCAATTTTTGGGATTTCGATGCAGGGAAAACAACGACGGAAAATCGGCATAAGCGTCAGTAAGTAAAAGTCTATTTTAGCTTCAAATTTTCCGTTGTAGTGCTTGCGTTTTACTCGCCACCAGACCAGCCAGTCTTGAAGGTCGTCTTGCAGAGTTTTACTAACTAAAATTTGGCCAGCCGCGTTAATTCGAACGTCCTTGCTGCCGGAGGGGAAATTTTGCACATGCAGCGCAATGGCCGCGTGCTTAAAAATCAGCCCCTGCTGCGCAAGTATGTGAAGATCCTCAATGAATTTGAAGTCGTCCATGTTTTCGGCCGCCAAAAGACTGGCGTATTCGCGCTCGATGGCCTCGAACTCGCCCATCTTTTTTTTCAGCACTTCGTTTTTCTTTACGCCGCGATGCTGCTGAGGTTTTTTTTCGAGACCTTGGCGCTCATACGAGCGATGATCGACTCGCAAATCAAAGCCTTCTTTGGCGAGGGCGAGGTTTGCAATCTTTGCGATTTCTTTGCGCATTTCTTCGATTATCGCCGCGCTGTAGAATTGGTTGTCGAGGTCACGGTGCTTGCCAGTGAGTTTTTCGCCGTCGAACTTGCGTGTCGGGAAAAGGAGGTGTAAATGGTCGTTGCGCGGATCGGCGCCGCGTTTGATTGATACGTGGCGGCCATAATCGACGAAGGTTGACAGCTTGGTGGAAATGTAGGTGGCGATGTCCTTGGTTAATGCGGATTTTCCCGCATCCGAAAGAACGTGCGGAAGGGAGACGCAGAGACTTCTGGCAAGGCGGGAATCCCACCGCAGCTCACGTGACTCAACCATGTTCCAAAGATCTTCACGCGGCAGGGCGCATGTGGCATCTGGCGGCATAATAATACCCGTTTCAACAACATCATTTTTGTAGCCGTAGTTATGAGAGCGCTTGTTTTTTTCGTCCCTGATTTTTGAGCCGGTGTTGTAGGCGGCAATGGAGCAAACGCCCTTGCCGAAGCCGCGCTGGATGGTCGAAAAACTGCAGTTGAATGGAAGTGTTGACATGACTGTTGCTAAATTGCGCCCTGTTGAGCTGGGCAAAGGTTGAATGGTTGGATTTGAAGGACTAATTTTATGATTTTGGTGGTGGTGGTGCCGTTACCGGTGGGAGGCAACGACACCTCGGTTGCAGTGAGCCTAGACTTGCGCGCAATGCAATTCGGGGAGGCCAAAAAGAGAGCGCTTTTTTTGATCGGTGACTTGAGCGCTCAGCACTTTCGCCAAAAGAGCGTTGATTTCCGGATCTTTGGCGGCGGCTCCAGTCATAGCCTCGCCGATAATGAAGCATTTGCGTTTCTCCAGCTTGCTCAGTCTTGCAAGCTCCCGGCCTTGGAGCTCCCGAATTTTCTTGCTGCACTCGGCATGCTCCGCGCGGAGTCTGGCCAGGCGTTTTTGGTGTGGGGAGGTTTGTGCGGTGGAGCCAACGGTGGTGGTGTTTGTGATCATGTTAGTGTAGTGGTTGAAGTTGAATCGGTGTTGCTGGAATCGTTGGTTTTGAAAAGCTGTGATTCCCAGCGCTTGATCGTGGTTTCCATCTCAATGGCGAGGATCGGGCCGGCTTGCTTGGCGAGGGTTCGCACGCGAGTGCGGATTTCGCTGAAAATGCGTTTCTCGCGGCGCAGGGGGTCGTCTTTTGCGATCTTGCCGCGGCGGCCAACGCCATGAAGCTTTTCGAAGGCGCGCGCGGCCGTCATGTGGGAACATTTTACCAAACAACCCATGTCGTAGTGGCTGAGCTGAGCGTATTCGGGAAGACCGTAGAGTAGCAAGCAGGTTTTGGTTTTATCAGCAGCGCTTAACGCCAAGCCATGGGCGTTATTGCCCTTGAGGGCGAGATAGAGGCCTTCAGCGCGCGTGCATGGTTCAATGATCCGGGCCATAATGGTTCGTTTGTTTCTGCATTTGTGGGCTTCGCAGAGGTGCTCGCCATCCAAGTTGACCAGGGTTCCTTCGACCCGCATCGCAAGAATAGGTGGAAGCTTGTCGCCGCGATCAAGTGAGGCGGCGTAATCGTCAACCGTGGCACCATTAACTTCAGCGCGCAGACGCATATTATCGCGGATTTCAATCTCGGTGAGCGCAACTCGCACGGGATATTGTTGATGCGATTTAGCTTTTTCCGAACAAAGGAAGCGCAGAAAGTCGGCTCGAAAGAACCTTCTTGCGCGCGGGTTCGAAACGTCAGAATCGATGAGCGGGATAAGTCCTTCATTTAACCATCGATCGACGACGCTGTAGGTTAGGCCTTTTTTGAAGGAGATCGCCTGTTTAATTGTCATTCGCGGGAGCCGCGGATATTTATTGTCTGGATTTTTCATGGTAAAAATATAAATGCTTTTAAGCGTTTGAACCGAACCAAACGGCCAACTCGGAAAAAGGTATGCGATAGGGGCGTCCGCCTTTGATGGTCTTTATTACACGGGCGCGACATCTGTCGCTTACGAACTGGCGGTGGCGCCCGATGGCGGCGGCAAATTCATCCGACCAAAAAAATCCCCTCGTCTCCGCTGCCGCCCTGGCGGCGCGGGCGGCAATGGCGTCCGCCGGCAAAGTTAATGCATCCTTTACAGGGTTCGCGTTGGCCTCGGAAGGCTGGTCTGGCTTTCGGAAAGTGGACAGGCAGGTCATGATTCTTTCTCTTTGGAGCCCTGGAATTTTCATCCAAGTGGAGTCTTTAATTTTCCGACAGCTGATTTGCAATTTGCTTAATAGCAACATGTTCTGAGCTAATATTTTTTAAGGCATTTCGTATTTGGATGAAAAATCGATGGTTTGACGACATACTCACTAAAAAGATTGTGGCACTCTTAGAGCCATAATCCTCTTCGCGATTTCGAGCGAGAATGTAACACATGTTACATCTCGCCATGGTTTGACGTTGGGGAACCACGGTGGGCCAATTGGAAAATTTCACGAAAAACACTTCACCTCACAAAAAACGTCCGCCCGTGAAAACGAAGCTTTCTCGGGCGGGCAATGAAACCGTGAAAAAGATTTCGTGTGTGATGCTGCAACTATGTCGAACTATGCCTATCGTGCGTGACCTGGTTAGCGCTTCGCGAGCCGCTTGAGCAGTCCGGCGATCGCAAGGCCTGCGACGTAGAGGAACGACGGGGCTCCGCCACCGCCGCCGCCACCGGGCGAGCTGTTGTTATTGCCGCCAGTGTTGCCGCCACTTGTGGTGACGGTCACGGTGACTGCGCTGCTGGTGACGTTGCCGTAGGCGTTGCTAATCGTGACGGTGTAGTTGCCGTTGTCAGTGGTTGCGGCCACTTTCGAGTATGTCCTCGATGTGGCACCGGCGATGTTGGCGCCGTTCTTTTTCCACTGATAGCTGAGGCCCGTTCCCGAGGCCGTGACCGCGAGCGTGAACGTGTTGCCTTGGGCAACCGTGATGCTTTGCGGCTGGCTGTTGATGACGGGCGGCTTGCCGGCTGCATTCACCGTGACGGTGGCGGCGTTGCTTGTTTTCGAGCCAACGTCGTTGGTGACGGTGCAGGTATAGGCACCCGAATCCGCGGTGACGCTGTTGGTCTTGGTGTAGCTGTTCGAGGTGGCACCGGCAATGTTCGCTCCGGCCTTTTTCCATTGGTAGGAGAGTCCGGTTCCCGAGGCCGTGATGGACACGGTGAAGCTTGTGCCTTCGGTCACGGTCACGTTTTGAGGGTGGCTCGTGATGCTGGGCGGCTGCGGCGGCGGGTTTACCGTAACGGTGGCAGTTTGGCTGTTGGTGTCGCCACCAGGGTTTGACACTACGACGGTGTAGAAGCCGGAGTCGCTTGTGGCGCTGTTGTTCTTCGTGTAGGTCGTGGACTTGGCGTTTGTGATGGCCACGCCACCCTTATACCACTGGTAGGTCAGGTTGGTGCCCGAGGCTGCGACTGACAGCGTGAAGGTGGCTCCCGCGGTCACTGTCACGTCTTGAGGATGTGTCAGGATGACGGGTGCCAGGATCGGCGTCACTGTGACGACTGCCGGGTTGCTGGTGACATTTCCGTATTTGTTGGAGATTGTCGCAACGTAGGTGCCCGAAGTAAGCACGGTGCCGTAATCAGTGTAGATTGCAGTCGTGGTGCTTGTTTGCACGCCGTTGTGATACCACGCATAGGTCATGTCGTTGCCCGAAGCGCTGACCGTCAGCGTGAAGCTCGCGTTTTGCGC